>JAADHT010000218.1 GCA_013151705.1 Kiritimatiellota bacterium
ATTGCGCGCGATTCTCGCGGAAGGCGAACTGGCGCTTCGCTCGGAATGACCAAAGCAAACGTAAACTGATATAACTATAGCGCGCACTCTTAGCAGAACAAAGTTCAGCTTCTTTAAGGTGTGAAACACCTTTCTTTTCCCGCGGCGAAGCCGCTCCTTAAGAGAAGATAAAACTCCATCAGTCTAGCCGTTTTTCCGTTTCCATCTCCAAACGGGTGTATCCAAGCTATATAAACATGAGCCAGTTGCAAAAGTCTGAACGACCGTGCGACATCCCATTATGAGTGGCAATTGATGAAGTTTGCGAATCAGCTCAGGGGAAACATATGCGGTTTGGAGTTTATCCGCCTCAGGAGGGTGCGAGATTCCTGTATCGCTTTCTATTGAAAGCCGTTGGACAAATAAAAAAACAGATGTATGATTAATTGTCTCAGAGTTGTTTGGCAATGGTAGCGGAAAAATTGTTTTCAATCCAAAACAGGAGGTGTCTTATGTTTGGAGACGGCATCAGGAGGAATGGGGCATGGTTGTTGTTGGCGGCGCTGTGCGTGTCGGTTTCGGTTCTGACTCAAACGCTGCTCGCCGGAAGCAGCGATCGCGACAGAGAGGGTTCTTCCCGCGGAAGGCGCGGCGGCATGCAGGGAATGATGGGCGGTCCGGCCACGATGGTCGCCAGCGACGGCTTTATTTTCATTATGAAAGGGCGAACTCTGTACAAAGTGGACGCGTCAACATTGAAAGTAAGCAAAAAAGCGACGATTGAATTCCAACGTCCGGACGGCAACCGTTCCAGAAACAATAGCAGACGCGGAGCCGACGACTGGTAGGGGTTCGAGAAAATCGCTCTGTCCCGCTTGAAAAGCACAAGACTTCCTCGCATACTTAAAATGCTATTTTAACTTTTCAAGGAAGAATTGGCGAAATGATCGAGCGAGCGGTATTACGGGAAATATGGCTCTTCCCGATTTTACGCGTTTTACTTGACCGCTCTCCATCTCCGGCGAACTTTCTTGTTTTGGGAAGCTCATCGCCCGATTTAATCACCAATAGTTCGAAACATTGGCTGGAAGAAATAGAATTTGTGGATATGACTGACACAATCTCAAAATCGAAGCGTTCATGGGTGATGAGCCGAATAGGTTCCGAAAACACGAAGCCTGAAAAACGGGTGCGCTCTCTGCTCTATGCTATGGGATACAGATTCCGTCTGCACAGAAAGGATTTGCCCGGAAAGCCGGACATAACGTTGGCGAAACACAAGACGGCGATCTTTGTCCATGGATGCTTCTGGCACCGACACGAAAACTGCTCGAAAAACAGACTCCCGAAAAGCAACATCGACTTCTGGCGAGAGAAATTCGACAAAAACGTGGCACGCGACGCTGAAAACATCCGCGAACTTCGCGGACTCGGCTGGAGGGTCGAGGTGATATGGGAATGCGAAACATCCGACTTGGACGCGTTGAAACAACGCTTGTCTGAGATATTCGAACCAATGTCGATCGTATATAAAGCGAATGTGGCCGATATCGAAAAGACGCCTATTGCGGCCGAGCCGGAAAACAAGGAGTTTTATGAAAATCGAGATAATTAGAACCCCGTCCGAAACATCAATGCAACCGGTGACATCAACCAGAGAATTAATCCATTGCCAACTTGGCGGAGGCGAGTTGAAAGATGTCGTCGAGACCCGTTTCGCGAAACTCGCGGGAAGCGGGATTTTCGGAGTGAAGGATTTCTTCTGGCCATCCGACGATTTGCTGGAGGAGATGTTGAACGCGTCGTCGCCGGTCTTGGCCGAACAGGGCACTGGTTCTCCGTTGATCTGGTTGTCCGAATCGGGCGCGTTACCGGCCGAGGACTGCGTCAAAATACCCGTCAACGACGCGTCGTTCTCAATCCGTTATCCCTGGGACCTTTTGAAGGTGAACGAAATCGTCATCGCCGGACTTTCCGAAAGCCGAATCGACGGCGAGGTGTCGGAGAACGTCACCATCCGAGGAAATATTATTTTGGGAGCGGGCAGCGTTCTCTTGCCCGGCGTCTACATAGAAGGCAACGCGGCGATTGGAGAAAACTGTAAAATAGGCCCTAACTGCTATATCCGTGGAAACACCCATATCGGAAACGAGTGCCATATCGGCCAAGCGGTGGAAATAAAAAACTCGATTTTGATGAATAGGGTCTCGACCGGACACCTCTCGTATGTTGGAGACTCAATAATCGGAGAGGAAACCAATTTGGGCGCCGGAACCATCACCGCCAACTTCAGACACGATGGGAAAAAACACCGCTCGGATGTTAATGGCGAACTAGTGGACACCGGTAGACGGAAATTCGGATGCGTGATGGGCGACAACGCGCACACCGGAATACACACCAGCGTTTATCCGGGAAGGAAAATATGGCCGAACGCGTCCACTCTTCCAGGTGAAATCGTCAAAAAAGACAAACACCCGGAATAAGAGCGATTCCCCATTAGTTGTTAAATTTTCACGGTATCTATTTGTTCATCGTCACGCCGGGCCGCGTCGGTTCTGAATGGTGTCGCGGGTAAATTCTCTTTATTGTACAAATCGCATTCCCCGGCGAGTCGGCAACGACTAGATTCATTTTTTCCCCATCGGCACCCCAAAGTCCCCCGGCGCCCGACAAATCGAAAACGAAAATCGCGGCCACGAGCAAAAAACCTCGTAAATTGCGCGACATAATGAATCTCCTTCATAAAAACCGACATAAACATTTCTTATTTAAAACCACATTGGCACCGTGCTCAACGCCCAAATTGACTTCCACGTTTTTAGAGCCGCGACATGTGCGAGGGCACTTTCCGCCGTCGCTCGTTGAGCTATGGCGGGACGCGGTCGGCGAAAGCGCCCTACTCTATTTCGCGGGGGCGGGTTTCGGATAAACTTGGCGTTTGTCGCTTCCGTCGGCGTTCATCGAGATTATTTTGTCATCCTCCACAAATGCCAGACGCTCATCGTCTATCCATACGGCGCGCGAGTTTTGTTTTCGCGCTTTCGTTTGATAAGTGATTTCGCCTTTGTCGAATATGGTCGTGACAAAGGTGGTGCCTTTGTAAAAATGATCAATCACCGCTACCCTGTCGTTGTTCGGAGATAGATACACGTACCGATAATCGCTTTTCGAAAATTTCGCCAACACGCTTTTTTCGCCGATGGCGTCCAACAACTCCTCGCGGATGAGTGGATCTAGCCCGGACGTCGGCTCGTCGAGCAGTAACAGCTCGGGTTTGGGAGCCAAAGCGATGATCATCGCGAGTTCTCCGCGCGAAAGGCTCTTGACTTTGGCGCTCGTCGGCAGTTTAAGCAGTTCAAGGAGCCGCGAGCACTCGGTGGCGTCCCAGCTCTCGTAGATGCCTGCGGTCATCTTCAAAACCTGCCCCACCTTCATCCATTCGTAGATGTGGTGTTTCTCCGGCACGTATCCGCAACGCTGCTTTATTTCCAGCGCGTGTTTCGCGGGCGAGAGTCCAAAGACGCGAACTTCGCCGGAAGTGGGTGGAAGTATATTCAGAAGAAGTTTGAGCAGCGTGGTTTTTCCGGCTCCGTTCGGACCGACCAACCCGCATGCGCAACCTGCGGAATAAAGTTTTCGAATATGCGAAATTCCCGTTCTTTTCGGAATATACATCATCAACCGGCAAACGCAAACGAACCGCGAACAGGAACTTAAAATATCATTGGAGATCGTCGGCAAATGTGATTTTCGGGTTGTCGCCGCGATACTCGAAGAGAAACGGCCGATGCCCCGCCAGCTCCATGACTCCGGCGTCGTCTGTTGGATTAACTCCGCTTTCAATCGCTTGCTCGCAGGCTTCGCGAAGTTCGCGGGTTTTGAATATCTGCGGAGTCTCCACGCTCCAGATATCGCTCCTATCGAGCGTCTCCAGAACGAAGCCGTCGTCGTCCGTTCTTTTCAACGTGTCGGTCATCCGTTTCGCCGCGACGGCTCCACCATGCTTTCTAGCGGCGGCCAGACAGTCAAGCATCAACTTTCGGGTGCCCAAAGGGCGGGCGGCGTCGTGGACCGCCGCGAATCCAGCGGATTCGGGCAAGGCGCGCAAAGCGTTTAGAACGGATTCCGCGCGGGTGGCTCCGCCGGAGACAATCCTCGGGCGGTTTTCGACGGGCAGTCGGTCCAAATGTTTTTCGAACACCGGGATGTCGTCCGGTTTCACCGCTATGACGAAGGCTCCGGACGGAGTCAAACCGGCGAACTCAAGCACCGAGAACATAAACAACGGCAGATCCGCGAATTCCGCGAGTTCGCTGGCGTTGAGTTCCGTACGCCGCTCCGCGAGAGAGTTCGATGAGACGAGCAGTTTTGAGACACCGGCGGCGTCGGCGAAGCGGGTTCCGGAGCCGCCAGCCGCTAAAACTATGCCTAGATCCTCAATGATTGAAGGTGATTCGCTCAACGTCATTCTCCGTTTTTTCAGTAGTGGAATATCGTCCTGAAAGCGGCATCCCAAACCACCGCGGAAACCAGATTCAATTCCCGAGTTTTGTTTTCCGCAGCGAGCCGTGATGTCCGCTTTTATTCGCTCCGTCTTTCCGGAACGCTCCACCACGGGTTCCATGTTGCGGCCAGAACTCCTCCAGCTCGATATTTCGGGGAGCGACATTGTTCTGCAACGTCATCAACTCCCTGGCGTGGCGATATCTTTTGCTCTGTAGAATTTTCTCCCTGCGTTTCATCGCCAACATCGATGGTTGCATAAGCAGCATCCCCACGGAAGACGCGATGATTCTTTTTGGAAAGGAGTACGGGCTCAACACTTCGTTGATGACGCGTCGAATCTCCTTTTCGATTCCGAAACGGTAGTTCCACATGCTCAAGCGGATGTTCTCAATGTTTTCGGACAAGCGTCCCGCGACGAATGGGAGAGCGGCCGTGGCGATGGCGAGAGAGATGCTGTCGCGGTACTTTCCGGCCAGAAGCCTGGAATTGCGTTCGGCGAGCAACTCCAGCATATATTCGCGTTCCGGCGCGGCCCAGCGTTCATTCATAAACGGAAGATAGTATGCCAGAAAGCCGTAATCCCGAAATGCCGGAAGGATTTTGTCTGAATACGGACTTTTGATGATTTTCTCGAATTCAAGCGCCAATCGCGAATGGGAGCAGCGGGTTATCAATGGCAGGGAGGTTGAAAGGGCGGAGCCCGTCTCCGGCTCCAGGGAGAAACCGTACTGCCCGACCAGTTTCAAGGCTCTGAGGATTCGAACCGGATCCTCGTTGAATCGCTCCAGTGGATTTCCCACCGCTCTGACTTTTTTCGCTTTCAAATCCTCGATGCCCTTGCCGGTATGGTCGATTATCTCTCCAGTACCCGGATCGTAGAAGATGGCGTTGACGGTGAAATCCCTCCGCCAGGCATCCTCCACCGAAGTGCCGAAATCGTTGTCAACCGGCAGCATTTCGCCGTCGCGCGTCTTTTGAGGGGCTTTTCTGAAGGTACTAATCTCGATGATTTCATTTCCATGATAGAGGTGGACAAGCCTGAAGCGTTTGCCGATGATCCTGGCCCGTCGTCGTCCGAAGACGTCTCTGGTCCGCTCGGGCGTGGCGGCCGTGGAGAGGTCGTAGTCTTTGGGAACGCGGCCGAAAAGAAGGTCGCGCACGGCACCGCCAACGAGAAGTGTCTCAAAGCCGGCGTTCCGCAGTTGTTCCACTATATCGGCCACGTGTGGAGCGATCTTGATGTTTCGTTTCAAAGACATGCCGTTAAAAGCCTGTTTTTCCGAATTCCGCGACGAATTTCAACGTCCCGGTGGTCTCCATTGTCATTCGAACCTGGATCCGCTGGAATTCAGGTCGAACTTCACTCTTGATTCGGGACGATGCGAATATGACGATTTCACAGGCGCTGAATGTAGCCTTGAAGCACACAAACGCAACGGTCGAACTTAAAAAACATCCAATTTTAATAATAAATACATTTGCCTACGCAAACAATGGAGATATATTCACCGTTAGTCGGGTCGAAAGGTGATGCGACAATCGAAGTATCCAAGCGCTATTGTGAAAAAAATACAGGAACAAGATATTTGAACTCTGGTTTTTTCAGGTTTTGGCGCTGGAAATTGGTTCTTGAAACCGCCGAAAGATATTTAAAGTCGAAAACAGGAGGGTAGAAAATGGCTTCAATGATGACGGGGTTCAATCTAGTGGTCGGGGGCATTATGCTCGTTTCCTTCATAGGAATGATCATCTGCTCGAAAAAACAGCATGTCACGCCAGCAGCCAAGCCGGGGGCGGTAGTGTTGTTGTTGGTCGTGGTTAGTTGCGCGATAACATTTATGGTTCATAACATGAGCGATGGAGACACCAAGGGATTGATTGAAAACGAATTGAAATTCGCGAAATCATCAACCTACGTGCTGGGAAAATATCTCGCGAAGGCCATGCCGCACGCCAAAGTGCTTGTGATAGTCGGATCGGGAAACGAGAACAACAAACGTCAGAAGGTTTTGATCGACAGTCTGAAGGAGGGTTTCGGCTCGGCGATAACAAACATAAAGGTCGAAGCTCCCAAATTGAAAACTCCAAAAGGGCCGGACGGCAAACCGATGCCCGATATGATGATGCCTATGGAGGAGATGATAAAGGCGTCGGATTTCAACAAGCTCATAGCCAAGAACAAATCCTGCAACCTCATCATCACGCTCATCGGTCTTCCAATGGACACGGGAGGTCTGAAAATCTGGAATCAGTTCAAAAGCAATCCGAAAAAGACGCCGAAACTTTGCATCGTGAACGGAGATGTCTCTATGTTCGGATTCTATATAGCCAAAGGATTGATGCCCGCTGTTGTCACATTCAAGCCCGATGCTAAGTACACCGAGGATCCGGCTCCCGAGGATATGCAGGAGGCCTTCGACAAACGCTATCTTCTCGTGACCTCGAAAAACATCAAGGAAATAGCGAAGAAATACAATCAGATATTCCGCAAAGCGAAATAGTTTGATGTCGCGGCGGAGCCGTCCAAAACGCGCTCCGGCGATCTATTGAAGCCGCATGGAGAAGGATCGCTTTTGCGCGTCCTTTTTCTTGTGGTCTTCTTTTGTGGTGGTAGGAATCTCATTTTTGGCAATACTGTGTGCGGAGAAAATGATTTGAACATCCAATACCCGCCGCATACCGGCAACTCCGCTCTTCATCAGTTTTGGGTTGATTTGTCCGACTGGACGGAGGGAATATCCAATAATGAACGAAGAACTCCAGACTTCTCATCCAAAACTACGTGAACAGCCCTCATCTTCAACGCCCGCCCTCTCCCCGCTTGCCGCCGCAAGCGTAGTCCTCGGGATAGTCGAGTCGCAAAGTGAGAACAACAAACGTCAAGGAAATCGCCAAGAAATACAAAGAGCGGATATTTCGGGCGGAGAGATAGACGGATGAATGGAGCGACGATTGAAATTCAGTAAAATGCACGGGGCCGGCAACGATTTCATCGTAGTCGATGACAGCGCTGAAAATTGCTTCCGCGCCCCTAGTTTCATATCGCTGCTGTGCGATCGACGCAGAGGCATCGGAGCCGATGGGCTCATTTCGATATCGCGTATTGAAGGCGATTTTGTTTCGAACGCGTCATCGGCCGACATGCGTCTGCGCATGGATTTCTTCAACAGCGACGGGCGGATGGCGGATACTTGCGGCAACGGGTTGCGTTGCGCCGCGCTTTTCGCGGCGAAACATATGAACGCCGGCAAAAAAGTGCTGTTCGAAACCGGCGCTGGCGAATCGTTGGCGGAAGTGCTAGCGGACTCCAAAATCCGAGTGGAGATTCCGTTGATCAAGGAGCCGGAAAGAATGACGCTTGACGGTTTTGAATGCTTCTTTGTCAACACCGGGGTACCCCATCTCGTGGTCAAAGTCGAAGATCTGACGAATTTCGACGTCAAAGGAATCGGACGCGTCCTGCGCAATAATTCCCGTCTCGCCCCAGAGGGAGCGAATGTCGATTTCGTGGAATTTTCAGTTGAATTGAATAATCTCGCTTCCATAAGAACCTTTGAGCGGGGAGTCGAGGACGAAACCCTCGCTTGCGGCACGGGCGCGGCGGCGGCAGCCGTCTGCGCCGTCTCTTTTTTGAACAAACGATCGCCTCTGGATTTCAAAACGGCGGGAGGAGATGTTTTGGCTATTGATTTTTCGTTGGAAGAAGGTATTGTGTCGACAGAGTCCCGTTTGTCGCTCACAGGGCCCGCGGTGGAGGTGTGCTCCGGGGTGTTGAGCGGCGGCTTTCGAGAATCGTCTTGATATCCGCGATCGGCAAGCGAACGGCATCGATGATAGCGGAGTCGCCGACGGATGATTGTTCAACATATTGAGGTTACGAAAAATGAAACTAGCAGGTGTTTTCACGGCGATGGTAACGCCTTTCGACAACGGAAGTGTCGATTTCGGCAAAATCGGAGAACTTGTCAAAATGCAACTCGAGGGCGGGATCGACGGGCTTGTGCCCGTCGGCACGACCGGTGAGTCTCCGACACTCGCTATGGACGAGCATGTAAAGGTTATCGAGACGGTTGTGAACGCGGCCGGCGGCAACTGCCTCGTAATAGCCGGAACCGGGGCCAACTCGACCGCCGAGGCGGTGGAGTTGACCAATATCGCAAAATCGATCGGCGCCGACGCCACCTTGCAGGTCACTCCGTACTACAACAAGCCGCCGCAGGAGGGATTGTATCGGCACTTCTCAACGGTGGCGGATGAATGTGGTCTGCCTGTGGTGCTCTACAACGTTCCAGGTCGTTCCGGCGTTCCGATAGCCATACCAACAATCGCCAAACTGGCTTCCAACCCGAATATAATCTGTGTGAAGGAAGCCGGCGGCAGCGCCGACAGGGTCAGTCAAATACTCGATGCTTGTGATATAACCGTTCTGAGCGGCGACGATTCCCTCACTCTTCCAATGATGTCGATAGGGGCCACCGGCATAATAAGCGTCGCCTCCAACCTGCTGCCGGCGAGGGTGAAGGCTATGGTGGCCGCGTTTTCCGCCGGCGACGCGGCGAAGGCGATGGAACTTCATCGGGAGCTGTACCCGTTTTTCCGGGACATATTCATCGAGACAAATCCCGTTCCAATAAAAGCGGCTATGGCCCGCAAAAATTTGATCAAAGAGGAATACCGTCTCCCCTTGTGTCCGATTAGCGCGGCCAATATGGAGATTCTGGCCACCACTATGGACGCGGTGGGGATTTAAGCGGGAGTGTCCTCGACGAACACTATAATATTTAGCCCCCTTCGGTTGTGGCGATGTTTTGTCCGGTTCGCTCAGACTTTTGCAACTGGCTCATTATTTAAGGATACGCGCGTAAATGCTATTAACATATGACATAAAAGTGGATTCGGGTGCCAGATACTTGGCGGTCGGAAACGAGGAATTGAACCTGAAAACCAAGGATTGGTGCGTTATCCGCAAAGAGAGGGTTCTAGACTACGGAAGAATAGTGAGGGCGCTGGGTGAGAACGCTGGCGAGAAATCAAAAAAAGAGGAACTTCCTAAAATCGAGCGGAAAGCGACGGTGGTGGACCAAAGCAAGGCGAATGAAAACAAGATGAGGGCGAAATCCGCTTTCAGGACCGCGTCCCGGGACATAGTCGAGATGAAACTTCCGATGAAACTCCTCAACTGCCATTATTCCTACGACGGGAAATTGATAACCTTCCAATTCTCGTCCGAAGGCAGGGTCGATTTCAGAGAACTGGTGAAAAGACTCTCGCAGGAACTCAACACCCGTATCGAATTGAGGCAGATCGGAGTCCGGGACGAGACGGCGCTATGCGGAGGACTCGGAGTCTGCGGGCAGGAATTGTGTTGCAGCAGGTTCCTTTCCGAATTCGCGTCGATAAACGTGAAAATGGCGAAAGAGCAGGATCTCTCTTTGAATCCGACCAATATCTCCGGATGTTGCGGACGCCTGAAATGCTGTCTTAAATACGAGCACGAGGGGTATCTGGAGCTCGATCAGAACATGCCTCGCCGCGGAGCGGCATGCGAGTGTTCGGAAGGAAGAGGGAAAATCATCGACCGGAACCTCCTGTCGCGTACCGTCACCGTGTTGGTCGAGGGAAAGGAACTGCCCATCACCTGCGCTAGAGACGATGTGAGAATCGTCTATCCTAAAAAATACAATATGCCTAAAAAAAACTCCAACCGCCCGCCCGAGGACACTCTCGCGGGAGTCCCCGACAAGGACAAGGATATTTTGCGGAAACTCAACGACAAGTGAACCGTCGACGCTTGAATTTCGACAACCAAACGGATTCGTCGTATGCGATACGCTATAATATCAGATCTGCACGCCAACAAACAGGCTCTGAAAGCGGTGCTCACCGATATCAAAAGTATAGGTGCCGACCAAATCGTATGCTTGGGTGATGTCGTTGGATACGGGCCGAATCCCGCCGAAGTGTTGGAGTTGGCCTACAACAGCGTCTCTTATTTCGTGTTGGGCAACCATGACGCCGTCGTCGCCCAAATAATGTCTCCCGATTGCTTCAATGACAAGGCCAGGCGTCTGATCGACTGGACTTGCTCGCAGCTCGATTCCAAAGCCGAGAAATTCTTCCGCGAATTTCCACTTATGCTGACGGGCGAAAACTTCAGATGCGCGCACGGCGAATTCGAAAACCCCAGAAGATTCGGATATGTTCTCGACAACGACGCCGCGTTGAAATCATTCGACATAACTCTGGAGCAACTGCTTTTCATAGGACACAGCCATGTGCCCGGGATTTTCGTGATGGGCGAAAGCGGTCGGCCGCATTGGATGCACACCCAGGATTTCGCGACCGAACAAGTCAAACGCTACATCGTCAACGTCGGATCAGTCGGACAACCGAGGGATAACGACTGCAGAGCCTCATATTGCATCTTCGACACCGACGAACAAGGTGTCATCTTCCGCCGAATTCCCTTCGATATTGATGTCTACCGCGCCGAATTGAAAAAACAGCAGTTGCCGGAATCATCGTCATATTTCCTCAAAACAGCGGACAAACTCCCGGAGGAGAACATCCGAGACATCATCGATTTTTCGCCATTGTCGCCGGAAGCGGCATTGAAACTTGAGAACACCACTCAAGATTTGAGGGAGGAGGTGGAGAAGCTGCGCTCCTCGCGGAAAACCCTTCTCGCGGTACTCGTGGCGTTGTTGCTGATCGCCAGCGCTTTGGGAGCCTTGCTGTTTATCAAATCGCGCGGACACGCTATGAACATTCCTCTCAAACCGACATCCAGGGTGATCAAAGCGAAACGAAAATCCCAGACTCCCGCGCTGAGACATCCTAAAGTCGGAGTAGAGTTGATCTCCATGCCGCAAAAAACAGGAGAGCCTACGGAAAAGGCGCCGTTGATGAATTGGACGATAACACTCTCCCCGGACGCCGGGCAAACGGTTTCCGTCGAAAAAGGAAGAGACTCGAAAAAAAGCGAGTTAATGTTTTTCAGAGTTAAATCCGCGAAACCCGCGTCCTTGAGAATTGCCTATCTAGCGGCGAACGTGAAAAAAGGCATGCGGTTTTCCGGAAGCGCCCAAATCAGAAAGATCCACCTTGACTCAGGATTCATCGAACTGCGATTGATGGAGAAAGTCAAAGACGGATCTTTGAAAACCATAGTCAGACGGGAACCCAGAAATATCGCCGGTCCCGCCAGATGGATAAAAACATCCGTCACCAACAAATCTAAAGAGCCCATCATGGATGACGGAAAGCTAATCTGGTGCCTCTACTGCGAGTTCACCGGTGAGATTCTGGTCCGCAAACCCCGTCTCACGCGCAAAGAGTGATCAAGTCGTTATGGGATGGCCCCTCAAAGCCTCAAACCACCGTCGATCTCCAGAATCCTGCTGTTCACGAAATCATTCTCCACTATGAAACAAACCGTTTTCGCTATCTCACTCATCTCGCCAAGTCGTTTAAGCGGGACTCGATCCGTTATTTTGGCGAGGGTGTCGGGATTAATCGCCGCTACCATTTCAGTGTTCACATATCCGGGAGCTATGGCCGCGCAGCGAATTTTGTGCCTCGCAAGTTCCTTGCTCCAAGTTACGGTCATAGCATCGACACCGGCCTTCGCCGCGGAATAGTTGGTCTGCCCGAAATTTCCGGCGCGCGACACGGACGATATGTTGATTATCCACCAATTGGGGGCGATATCAAAATCCAAACGGATCGCGCTCGTACTGGACAACGTTTCATACCACAAGTGCGCTTACGTGAGGGAAAAGATCGAGTTGCGCTCGAACATCATATTGAAGTATCCGCCAACGTATTCTCCCGAGTATAATCCAGTGGAGCAAGTATGGAGACGGCTCAAGCCCCTAGTGTACGGAACCAGCAGTATCGCGAAGGGCGTGGTGGAGTTTGAGTCGAAAATAAGAAAGACGATTTGGCATTGGCAAAACGACAAATTGTCAAAACCCTTGAATATTGGATTTGGATTATGGAATAATCTTATTATAAATATATATGGCTCTTAACTTATCTACCTCCACTTGACGGATATGAACACTGGGGATTCATCGGATTTCGCGCGAAGCCCCAAGGCCGCGCCTCTGAACGTCAGAGTTTTAATCGCGGCCATATCCAATTCTTGGTCGCCACACGAACACTCCAGGACTACCGTCGGAAAAAAGTCTCCATCGAAAAAACGGGTTTTCAACACTGTCTCATTCAAAGGCGGAGGTTTTGTTTTCACGAGCGAGCGGACTGCCGAGGAATCGGGAAACAACTGTGGAAGCCGCGAGCCGTCTTCAAGAAGCCAGAGAGGGTATTCGGAAGTAGGGATGGCGACACGCGGTTCGGTTGGAGAGATTGGCAGCGCGACGTATCTCCATAATTTACGCAACCGTTCCTGTTCGGTTTCCGTGGGCGATGGTAGGGGAGACGACGCGCTGAAACGAAAGCTTGGTTTACGCGTCCTCTCCACGAAAGGCGTGTCATTCACGCTGTCCTCGCTCAATCCCAAGCTGAATCCGCAAACTCGGTTCGGCTTGATAAAGCATTTGGGATCCAAAATGCCAAGCCATTTCAGAAGTCCAAGCTCCGTCTTCGACGTGGGATTCAATGGAAGCAGCGCCACCATCGGAGGCGGCGCGGAGGTCGCCGCCAAAGGGGGTGGCGCTTTTTTGAAGAGAAGAAAGGTTGCATGAAGAGCCAACGTTAAAAGGATGGCCATCACCATTCCAAAGGAAAGGCGGGATTCTTTCGATTCCCTGGAATTGAAACTGTCAATCGTTCTTTTCATCCTGAAAGACCTTTTCCTTGGCGGGGTTGTCTGAGAGCGTGGCGACGTACACGTTGAGCCCAAGCGATCTCGCCAGCGACATCATCCGCACCACGACTCCGTACTCGGTCGTTCTATCCGCTCTGACTATCACGGTATTGGCGTTCCAATCGGCTTTGCATTTCTGCAACCGCTCCGTAAGAGTCTCCCAATCCATTTCCATGTCGTTGAAATAAAGCCTGTTCGAACGGTCGATCGACACCACCAGTTTATCGACGCTCATTTTACTGCTGGCCTTGGCGGTGGGCAATGTGACGGGGATTCCTGAAACCTGCACGAAAGAACTGCTCAACATAAAAAATATGAGCAGAAGAAACACAGTGTCGATCATAGGCGTCAAATCAGGACGGCCGCTGATTATCTTCAAATTACCGCGGATTCTACTTTTCATTTCCACCCTCTTTGGACGCTTGCGTCAGCTTGCCCCAGTTGCGCTTGAAAAAATATATTATTTCGGATGACGCCTTCTCCATGTCGAGCGTGATGGAATCTATTCTGGAGACTAGATAGTTGTAGGCGACGAAACATGGAATCGCCACGCAGAGGCCGGCGGCGGTGGTGAAAAGCGCCTGCCCTATTCCATTGGCCAAATCGCTGGCGTTCACCATCGCCCCTTTCGCTCTGATCGTGAAGAAAATATCTATCATTCCCAAAACAGTGCCGAGCAAACCAAGCAACGGCGCTATATACGCGATAGTCGCCAAAACCTTCATTCGGATTTCGAGACGCGGAATCTCACCCAGAGCGGCGTCGTCAACGGCCTGTCTCAAATCCTCTTCCCCCTCCTCGAATGCGAGAATCGCGGCTCTGAGCACGTGAGCCACCGGCCCGGGAGTGTCGTCGCACAGACTGATCGCCTCCACTATGCTGTTTCTTTTCAAAACGTTTACCAATCCGCGCACCAGATCTCCGACGCTTATCTGGACTCTGTGCAGATAGAACGTCTTCTCCAAAAAAATGAATGTCGCCACGACACTGCACAGCAATATCAGCCACATGACCGGTCCACCCTGTTTCATAAACTCCATAAATAACATTGTTCATCACTCCTTTAATTTGTATTTCACCTGAATTTGTTCAATTTTCTTTTTCAAATCGTCCCTCGGCTCCAAACCGGCTTTCACAAGGGAGCCGTAAACTGTCATTGCGGCTTCCGCGGCCTCGGGAGTCTCCTTCGCGAGATACAGCCGCGCGGCGGCTATCGCGGATTTAGCGAACCAAACCGAGCTCCGCGCCGTAACTCTCTCAAGCTCCTTGTCCAGATCGTATCTGTACATGACTTCGCGGTATTTCAAAAGAGCCTTGCCCTTGTCGCCCAAAAGCTCCTCCGATCGACCTATTTTATACAACACCTGGTCCAAAAAAGCCGACGGCAGGTTTCCGGAGTCGAAAACTTTTTGATAAAACTTTATCGCGGTCAAATAGTTTGTGCCGTCGGGCGTTTTCCATCCCAAAGCGAAATAACAGTCGCCGATTCTCCCCCAGGAGGATTTCTCCAAAAGCGAGCTTGGAAGCGTTTCGACAGCCTTCTTGTAAAAAGGTATGGCTTTCTCATATTCGCTGTTTTTCGAGAAAATATCTCCGCGCAGAAACAAACCATAGGCCTCGACTCGTTCCTTGGAGTATTTTTCAGATAATTCATCGAGGATCCTCAAGGCCTTTTTGTCGCTGTTCTTCTTGAAATATATGTCGGCGATCTCGTAGACGGCCCTGGCGGCCAGGGATTTGAACGACGCGGCCGCCGCCAACGATTCAGCCTTCCTGTACGCAGCGACGGCTTGATCGTCCTCGCCGCGGCCTTGGTGATGCGCGGCGAGACGAAACAACGCGTGAACGGTGTATTTCGATCCTGGACGCCGCTTGGCGAGAGTTTCAACATTTTTGATCGCGGCCGCGGGACGGTTCTCCGCGAACAAGGCGTAGGCGAGACGGTATCTGACATTGGGAATCAAAGGATTGTTTGGATATTTTCGGCAAAACAAGTCGAACTCCGTCACCGCCGCCGCGCAGTTCTCGTTGTCGAGAGAGATCAGGCCGGACTCGAAAAGCGCTCTGGGAGCGTATTTGTCCTCGGGGCGCTTCCGCGCGAACTCCGCTAATCGTTTTCCCGCTTCCTTCAACTTCCCGGCGTTCTTCAATGCGATGGCATAGAGAAATTCTATTTCAGAAGCCAAAGAACTTCGCGGCAATTCCCGCAAAAACTGTTTCATTTTCATCGTGAGTGTTTTCGAATCCCTTAAAGACATCAGAATTTTTATCTCGGCGTACAGCGCCTTTTCCTTCCAATCAGCGAACTTCGCGGCCACCGCGTCGAAAGCCACCGCGGCTTTCCTCGGTTCGCCGCGGGCGAGAAGAGTCTCGCAACGCCAGAATGAACCCTCGCCGCGCGTTTTCTCGTCGGCTCCGTTTTTCTCCATGTACGCGAACATCTCGTCGGCATCGTCATAGCGTTTGAGAGAAAGGTAGATCCGGGCGGCCTCCCTGGCGGATTTCACTTTCACGTCCAATTCGGCCGCTGGGTCTTTTATTATCGTCGTCAATACCTGGAGAGCGTCGTCTGAACTCCCCGTTTTAGCGTACAAGCCCGCCAACCTCAACCTTATTTCATTGGAAATGAAAGAGTCGGGATAGTTTTTCAGAAACTTCTCCGCCGCCGCGCGAGCGGCAGTGATGTTTCCCGTGGCGGTCGCGCAGTTGATGCAGCCAACCAACGCCTTTTGTCGGTCGAATTCGGAGGAGGCGAACAAAAGAGCGTCGTTCAAAAGCCAGAGAGCGGTTTTAACGTCGCCCTTTTTTTTGAAGGACTCCGCCAACGAGGTGGCGAGAAGATACCACAAAGGATCCGGCCCCGAGGCATGTTTGCGGATCGTTTTGTAATGAACCAGGGCTTTGTCGGACAAACCCTCTTTAGCGAGCATCAACCCGCGCATGACGCGGGGACGCATATCACCTTTGATTTTGGATTGGCTGATGAGCAGCCGCGCCTCTTTGTAATCACCCATCATGACGACGGCCAAAACGCGTTTAGCCTCGGCATCCGCCTCCCAATGGGTGTTTTTGGCGGTGAACGCCAGCAACGCGAAGGTTTTCTCGGCATCAACCCATTGGCTCCATCTGGCGTATGTCGTCCCCAACGCATCGAGAGTTCTGTAGTATAACTCGCCGCGACGCGGAAGCGCCTTTAGAAGTTTTTTAAAGGATTCGCTCGCCTTCCGAAGATCCCCTGAAGCGAGAAGAACGCAAGCGTCCCAATAACTCAGACGTCTTCGCAAATCGGGCTTCTTGGCGATAGTGGCCGCGAATTTGGTGGTCAGAAACGTGAATTCCTCCCGCGCTTTCAGCGGATTGCCGGAACGAACATAAGTGGCTATGAGACACTCACTGGCGTCTATCGACGCCTCTGTGTTTCCCGCGGACTCCGCTTTGTATTTCAAATAAAATTTGACCGCCAAATCGTAAATCCCGTCCTTGAACGCCTTGTCGCCCAGATAGCGACTCTCCGACGGATTGCCGGCGGTTCCGCCTGGTTTGACTGAAGGGGTGTCGCCGAAAGCGGTGAAAACGACGAGCGGCGACGACAGCGTCACCGCCACTGTGGATATCAACGCCAAATTGCGAATGAAATTCATTGGTTCAAACATCCGGTGTTTAAATACGCCACTCTGGACCCACAGGATTCCGAATCGCATACTACGTACTATTTGATCTGGTTCAACGGAGCGAGGAAAACCACCTGCAAGGGTGTGAACCCCGTCCGGAACGGAGCGCCAGCGTTCGTTTCCAAAATCCGTTGTCGGAACCCCGTTCGCAAAACGCTGGTAACATACTCCAATTAACGCTTAGAACAAGTCGCTCTTGATCCCTTGCGCCTTCTTTATCACCTACCACCTACCCCCTGAGAAAAGTCCATTATTGAAAAGATTTAACATTTTTTTAAGAGTTCCTTAATTTCACTCATCTAAAGTATTCGCGACTGAGAGGTTTTGGCTTCGGGGTGTGAAAAGTCAGGGGGTTAAATTGTGATCCGGTCGGCAAACAATAAAACGAGGAGAAACTGAACATGGAAAAGACCGTGGAACGGGAAATGGGAACCTTGACATTCGCTGAATGGCAAACAGCAATGGACGGCGCTCCGGAAAGAAGCGGAGAGGATGGAGAAACAGAATCAGCTTGTAACTCATATGTGGATGCGAAATCCCGATTTTCAAAAGTGAAAAAGGCCTTGAGCTACCCGTCCGAATACCGAACGGGAAACGCCCATGACGATCGAGAGCGCGGAGCCATCCGCCAAGCGCTCGATTATCTGAAACCCTGTTCAAAAGTGCTTGATTTGCCTTGTGGGACCGGCCGTCTAACCAATTTGCTGCTAGAAGCGGGACATGAAGTCAGGGGAGCGGATGTCTCAAATGGAATGGTGAGACTGGCGAGGAAGAATTTCGAGAAGCGACACAAGCAGGCTGCGGAAAACGCTACGGCTCACAACGTTCAATTCAATGTGGTCGATGTGATGGATACTCCTTATCAAAATGGAGAATTCGACGCGGTCGTCTGCAATCGTTTGTTTCACCATTTCATTGAAAGCGAAACGCGCGTCGCGGCGTTGACCGAGCTCCGACGCATCACCTCGGAAGCCGTCATAGTGTCGTTTTTCAACTCGAAATCGTTCGATGCCTGTTGGCGCCGCGTCAGGAATTGGATGAGGATGCGCCGTCCAAAGGATAGGTTGCCGATTTCCTTGAAACAATTCGAATCCGAATTGAATTCCGCCGGATTGAGGATCGTTGCCCGTATTCCGGCGCGCCCATTCATCTCGCAGCAATTTTATATCGTCGCCAGACCTAGAAGCATTTCACAATAAACAAGGACGATTGGCGGGTTCAACGCCATGGTATAGAAGCGAAAAGACGCTGTCCATCCATTCAATCAACACCGCGAAACGCAAGATATACTATCGGATTATTATTTTGCCGGCTTTCGCGTTGGGCACTGGAGCCGGGGATTTGATCTCTGAAAAACTTGAGTTAGGGTATGGAGTCGCATTGTCCATTTTTTCCGCGGGTATTCTAGGAATTTCAATCTCTTATTACTATTTTAAATTAAACGCGACTTGCGCGTTTTGGATCGCGTTCATTTTCACAAGACCCCTTGGAGCCTCAATTAGGCGATTTAATGACTCAATCACCCGCAGACAGCGGATTGGGAATGGCAAGTGTCAATGCCGCTTTCTTTTCAGTGATCATTGGATTAATTATTTGTTTGAGTGTTAACGAGCGGAGAAAATCTAAAGAAAAATGTCGAGAAATATAATGGGAAATAAAACAGCCGCAAATAATTCAACTCGCCGACGGAATCGGTGGTATCACTCCGCTTCGCTTCTGATAGGATTGTTTTTGCTCGCTAGACTCGCGACTCTCGGCGTAGTGCCATTGGTGGATCCCAGCGAGGGACGTTATGCTTTGATCGCTAGAGATATGGCTGAGAGCGCAAATTTCGTCACGCCCATGATCTGGAGAAAAGGCAGGCATATCGTCTTCTGGGGAAAACCTCCTTTGAGATTTTGGATGGGCGCTCTCGCATTTAAAATATTCGGAGTCAACGAATTCGCGGCCAGATTGCCATCGTTTTTGAGCGGACTTTTTCTGTTGGCGCTGCTATCGTGGATTATCAACAGGTATCGCTCGAAAAACGAGGCGTTGACAGCAGCATTGTTTTTAGCGACGAGTGGCGGATTTTTCTTTCTCTCCGGCGTGGTGTTGCAGGAAATGACATTGACGGCGTTCTCCAGCGGCGCGTTGCTGTTGTATTACGGGTTTCTTCGGGAATCGAATATGAAAACGCGTAAGTGGCTAAGTCTTGGAGTTTTCGCTTTACTCGGCTTGGGTTTTATGACGAAGGGGCCCTTGATTCTCGTAACGTTTGGTCTGCCGGTGTTTTTGTGGCATTTACTCAACCGGGAATGGGGAATCCTGCGAAACCACGCTTGGCTTCCTGGCGGAACTTTGTTTCTTTTGATAACAATTCCGTGGTTTTGGCTGGCCGAACGCGCGACCCCCGGATTCCTGCGTTATTTTTTCCTCAACGAGAACCTTTATCGATTCGTCAAATCGGACTACGGCGATTTGTATGGTGTCGGACACAAATATCCATTTGGAGCGGCTTTCGTGTTTTTTCTCGCGTTGTCGGCGCCATGGTGCGTGGTGGCGTTCGGCGCGGTTATCGCAAAAACGCTGAAAACAACGGGAAATGTCAAAGAGAGGGCTTGCGCATTATGGCGTTCAATCAATGATACCACAGGCGATTCGAAAAGCGGAACGGATATTTTTCTGCTGGGATTCGCCGTCAATACGCTTTTCTGGTGTTTCGCTCGTCAGATACATTTATACTATATGATAATAGCTGTTCCCGCTTTTTGTGTTTGGCTCTCCTCCGTGGCCGCCTCGGAAACATCGCTACCAAAGCATCTTCCCAAACTCGCTTGGTTGACTTTGTTCGTATATCTCGTCAGTCTGATTGTGATGCCGGGAATAGTCGACCGCGGAAAGTCAACAAAAGCAATTCTCGCGAAAGCGAAGGAAATCATGAAAAGCGACGAACAATGGAACGGGAAAATAGTTTTCGTGCGAAAAACCCCCTATTCCGCTTATTTTTACGGAGGGAAATTTATCAAAATCCACAAAAAAGAATCATTGGAAGCGTCTTTCAAGCGGGATATCGCGATCAACAACAAACGCGACATCTATATTGTCCGCCCTCGGCACGTGAAAGATATCCAACCTGAATTGCGTAAACATTTAAATGTATTATATTCATCGGAGGGTTGGTTGATTTTATCAGAGAACGCCGATTGACATCGGAATCCGACAATTTGTCATACGGAGATTCACAATGCGTGTTCTACTTGTCGAGGATGAGAGAAAAGTGGCCTCCTTCATAGCGAAAGGGTTGAGGGAGGAGGGAATGGCGGTCGACCACGTCTCGGACGGGAAGTCCGCCTTGGCGCAGTTGGATGTCTATGAATACGACCTGCTCGTGACGGATATCATGATGCTAGGCATGAGCGGGATCGAACTGATCCGCGAAATTCGCATGAGAAAAGCGGGCATTCCGATTCTCGCTCTGACGGCGAAAGACTCCGTCGACGACAAAGTGCTGGGGCTGGACACCGGAGCGGATGATTATATGACCAAGCCGTTCGTCTTCGCCGAGCTGTTGGCGCGTATCAGAGCGCTTATGCGCAGGCCGAGCGCTTTGGCCGAGCCGCTTAAAGCCGGAGATTTGATAATGGATCCGGTCGCGCATGTTGTGACTCGAGCCGGCGAAAAGGTGGATCTCACGCAAAAAGAATACGCCTTGCTGGAGTTTTTGCTTTCCAACAAAGGCAGAGTCCTTTCCAGAACTTCCATAATAGAAAGTGTGTGGGATATGCATTTTGACAGCGATACGAATCTCGTGGATGTTCTGGTCAGCTATCTGCGGGGGAAAATCGACCGCGGATTCGACGTCAAACTGATCCATTCGGTAAGGGGCGTGGGATATGTGTTGGAGGATAGGGGTTGAAAGTCAAAACGAAATTCGCTTTGGTGACCGCGGGAATTCTTTTTCTCTTCGCTTTGCTGTTTCTCGTGGCCAACACCGCCTTCATCTTGCATGAGACATTGCTTGTGCGACGATACGAGTTGCGAATAGTCGCTCGGCGGATCGATGAGATTTTCAATTCAGCCGACAAAACGACAATCGGGAAAAAACGCGCGCTGGTGCTTGAGGGAGTCAAATTCGCCGCTAAAAAGGGAAATCTCAAATTCGCGGCGTTCAATCTGAAAGGCGATCCGCTTGTCTTCAGCGACGACTACCAGGAGGAAGTTCTACGTGAGCGAAACTACCCGACGAAATTAGGGAGTTCGAAAAACACCGAACAGTGGAAAAGCTGGAACAAATGGGATACCGACATCTACTACACCGGTGAATACTGCTATGTGAAGTTGAACGACACGCAGAATATTGAAATAGAAGACGACATAATCCTTTTCTTTTTAGTGTCGTTGCCGGTGATCGCCGTCTTGGCCGTGATTGGAGGAGGTTTGCTCGGCGCGGCCGCCACGCGGCAGATAGGGAGAGTCGAAAAAGCGGCCGCCGAGATAGCGGGCGGGAATTTAGCGTACCGCGTTCCCACATCATCGTCCAATGACGAGATGGCGGTGATGGAACGTGATTTGAACAGAATGTTCGCCGAGCTGGAAAGCTCTTTCAGTAGAATCATGGAGTTCAGCTCTGATTTGGCGCATGAGTTGCGCACGCCCCTCACCGTCATGACAGGCGAGTTGGAGGTGGCCTTGAGAGAGACCCGATCCGAGGAGGAGTATCAACGCGTGCTGGCCAAAACGATGGAGGAAGTGGCGTTTTTGCGCAGACTCGTCGATGATATGCTTATTCTGGTCAAACCCAACTTGGCCTACGCCAAGGAGAATTTCGAGACAATCGATCTATCCGAGCTCCTTTCAGCTTCCATAGACGCTCTGGATCTGCTGGCGGATTCCAAGGGAGTCAAAACACATTCACGCATCCCAAAAGAGATGAAAATTCACGGCAATCCTTCTCTCGTAAGAATGCTTCTTTACAACCTATTGCACAACTCCATCAAATACAGTGGAGAAAACGGCGAGGTGGAGATATCCCTCACCGGCGATTCAGATACCACCACCCTGTCCATCAAGGACAACGGACCGGGAATCCCGGAAGAGGAACGCCTAAACGTCTTCAAACGATTCTACCGAATGAAAATAGCGAAAGACAATGGAAGTTCCGGCACTGGATTGGGATTGGCGATCGTCAAAAAAGTCTGCGAGGTGCATGAAGCGGAAATAACCTTGGAAAGCTCCGATGAGGGCTCCACCTTCACTGTCGTGTTCAAGCTTCATTAAAATATTCTAATCGTTTTTTAAGAACATCTTAATCCTTCCTTGTTATCTTCCCTCTTTTTCCGTCGCTTCCCGTACGAAGAGCGCGGTTTTGGCGGTCAAGTGAAAAACACTTTTTCGAGTCCAGAAGAAAACAATTGACCAATTTTATGACGGAGGTGAACAAATTTTATGAACATTGATTTTCCAAATGTGAAACAGGTGGCGCGCAAAGCGTTTCCAGTGTTTATTTTCGTGGTGCTTTCACTCGCCACTGGTTATATCGGTTATCTATTCTACCTGCGACAAATCGTCAACTCCGATAGACCGGAACTTTTCGGAAGTGACGCCCGTCTCGTGGCGGCCTTGAAAAAAAACGAGCATGGAGATTCATACAAATTTCTGGTATTGGCCGACTCCAACGGAAATTTTCCCGTCGAAGAAGATCTGATTAAGCCTGTGGCCGATGAAATAGATTTCGCCGTCATCCTGGGCGACGCGGCGGACAGCGATTTCGAATCGCACAGATACCTGAAACAGACGATGCGCCGCTTGAACTTGAAAACACCCTTTTTCTACGTACCGGGAAACAACGATTTCGACGCGGGGAAAACGAAAGGATATCAAAAGCGGTTCACCGCAGAGGATTTCGAGACAGAGTACGGTCCACTGATGTTCTCCTTCGTGTATCATGGAGACATGTTCATCGGCATTTGCTCAATCGGCAACAACGCCACTGACGAGAAAAGCGTCGCTTTTCTCAAGAGTTTGGAGGCGAAAAGACGAAAATACCGTCATTGCTTCGTGTTCATGCACATTCCTCCGCCGTTGCCGGCGTTCGACAACACGAAATTTACCGCTGACGAGAGATATCCCGAGCTTTTCGCTAAATTGAATGTCGACTACGTGTTCGCCAGCCATTATCACGGCTATCAGACGACGACATCGCAAGGGGTGAATTACATCGTAACCGGCGGAGGAGGAGCAAGGCTGGATAATAAAAAACTCCCCCAGTTTTATCATTCCATCGAGTTTTTCGTGGGACCCGAATCCATCTCGCAACGTTTCGTGTATTCACCGGAGGATGTGGACTTCCCGGATTGGTTGGAGGTTCGATCAGTGCTTCACGTCATCCCGTTTTTTCTGACCTATCGATGGTTCGCGTTTTCAGTTGTGGGGTTGATCTGCGCGGCTTGGGTTGTTCTAGCATATTTTACCCTTGCGAAACGGAAATCCGGAGACGAGTAAAACGAAGACGGCATAGCCGCGGCTAAATTTCCAGAATAAGGTCGAAAAATTTTCAATATTCAATGCGAGAAATAAATTTTTTCGCTATTCTACTATTCATCAGCGGGGTTTGATGGTTACTTCACGAATTCGGGTTGATTCTTCTTTCGCGCCAACTCTTCGATGATGTCGGCGACGACCTTCGGGCGGGAATAGAAATCCGTTGAATCGGAATATTTCAACGCCGACTTCCGCCATTTCATTTTTTTCTCTGGTGTCGCACTCAAAAGTTCCGCGAGTTTAGCGTTGAAATCATCCTGGGAGAAATCCCAGCCGTCCAAAACAGCTCCAGCGCCGGATTCCTCCACGTGGAAAGCGTAGCCGCAGTTGGATAGAGTCAATACCGGCACTCCGGCTATCAAAGCCTCCACAATGGCGTTTCCCGTGTTCTCGGCGTACGCTGGATGCAACAGCAAATCCGCCGCCGCCAATAGTTTCGGGACATCGTCCACCGCGCCGAGAAAAGTCACTTCGGATCCGACGCTCAGGGATTTCGCCAACTTCTTGAAACCAAGCGACTTTCCTTTTCCGGCTATGAAAAGTTTCGTTTCGCCCCGCGATTCCGCGGCCAAGGCCTTGATTGAGCGATCAACACCTTTTCGTTGAAAATCCGACCCGACCATAAGGAGCATCACATCGTCGTCCCTTAAGCCCAACGCGCTCCGTTTTTCTTTACGATTCTCATCGGAGGAGCCGGTGCGAACGCGCTCTTTGTCTATTCCAGCCGGGATCGGGAGAAAACGCTCTGATTGGGTTCCATATTCTTTGATGTATATTTCACGTTGAATGTCGGAAAGCGCGAGAATCGCGGTTTTTGATTCGCGCGAAAACACCGCTTTTTCAAAACGCGCGTACACCTTGTGCCGCGGAGTCAGGGAGTGAAGAGAGGAGCGGCGTCTGCGAATGTCGTCGATATAGCACACGTCGGCGCAGTAGTAGAGATCCAAACCGGGCATTCGATTGAAGCCAACAAGGAGATCAAACGTTTGTTCTTTCAACATTTCTTGAAGATTGGAGACGTAGGCCGCGCATCTCGCATGATTCGAAAACCCGGAGAACGGCACTTCCTCGATCACGCATTTCGAGGTTCGCAAAACGCTTGGCACTTCCCCGTCCCAGCGCATGGTGAAAATGGTGATGGAATGACCTCTGACCAAACACTCCTCCACTATCCTTGTGAAGTTGCGTTCCAGCCCGCCGAAAGGATAATATTTGAAGATGGCGAAAACCAAACGCATACTGTTTCCCCGCAAAAAAAAAGATGCCACGAGCGAAAGCCGCGGCATCTTTTCAACTTCGAATCAAATTGCCCTACTCGTTGATATCATCGGGAGTGAAATCATCGCCTTTGATGTCGATAAACACCCAACCCAGGATGAAGTCGGCGATCTCAACCGGATGGATTTCAAACTGCATTTCAATCAACGCCGCGAGTTTCGCTCCCACCGACCAGAAATCCTTGGCTCCGTTGTGGAAATCGTATGGATTTTTGGTCATGGACGGAACTCCAGTCGCGCGGAAGAAGTATTTTTTGACGGAACCGATCGGCTCGTCAACCTCACGACTTTCAGCGCCGATCATCAGAAAACTGACATCCCAACCGTTCGAACGGCAGAATCCATACTGACGGTTGACGCCTTTCACCACTTGAGCGGTCGCGCCGATTTCGCCCCCGATAGAAAGATATTTCGTGCAGTGCCCTTCGACTCCTATGGCGGGACCAAAACCCAAAGTAAGCGAAAACATGTCCACCATATCAACCAACCGATTGGGGATGTACAACAACAACGTGTCTCCGGCACCGGCCTTGACCGACGCGGAACCCACAAACATCATGACGACTGCGATCAAACAAACCAATTTTTTCATAGCGATCTTTCCTTTTTCCCTTATAGGTTATCAATATAAACCACTGCTCAACTCAACACCCCAACTAACTACCATGCCAACTAATCTAGCGCGTCTGAAAACAAATGCAAGAAAAAAAATCGATTCCAAGCAAAAAATAACGTTATTTTATCGTTTTCCGCTTGAAAAGCTCTGTTGAAGAGTCAGGTTACGGGCCCTTGAATCGGTGTTGGCGAGTGGAATCGGGCTCTCCGCCGAGTCGCCAAAATCGACAACGCCTCGTTTCAAGTCTCTTCATTCATCGGGATGTAGCGCAGTCTGGTTAGCGCGTTTGACTGGGGGTCAAAAGGTCGGAGGTTCGAATCCTCTCATCCCGACCATCTTTTTAGCCTCAAAACCACCATTTTCCACCACTTTTCGCACAACCTGCAAACACCCGCTAAAACACACCTTTTCGTACAGAGATTACGGCATAATTACGGCAGGAATTTTTTTCGAATTTCTTCTCGAATAATCAACATTTCTTCGTATGTGCGTTATTTAACTTGAATACACCTGATTCTACATCTGTTTTTTTCGCCACAATTCAATCATTTCCAACAATAGCAGTATGATTGGCCCGTCTATTGGAGCGGCCTGCTCGAATCCATCCGCTGTAAATATCCGAAAACCCTGCTGGGGGTGATCATCATTTTATGGATATATATCACAATCGTGAGATTAATTTTAGAGAAGTGGACCTCGAAACTTGCGCCATTGGTTAAGATGGGCTAGTTTACTTTTCCGTTAACCAAAACAGGGGAAGAAAAATGGCTAAGAGTTTTTTAGGGACATTTTTTAGCATTTTTTAGGGACAGGTCAATTATGGTTTAGGAGGCGAGGCTGGAGCACACGACGAGGGACGAGGAATCTGTCCAGTACTGCCCCCAAGCTAGACGATTACGAATGCCAGAGAAAATATTCCGTTTTTTTTCGAAATCGGGCTTGTTTTTTACATTTAAAAAGATATTTTATATATAGCCCCAAAATATAGGAGGATGAGAATATGGAATTCGAGTTCATTTCCCCGGAGAAAATTGTTTTCGGCCCAGGAAAAGTAAATGAGTCTGGCGCATTGTGTGAGGGTTTGGGTCGTCGGGCCTTGATTGTGTGCGACGCGTATACGCTCGGCAGCGGATTGGCGGAGCGTGTGGCGGGAATTTTAAAAGCCGCCGGCATGGAGTCGACCATCTACAGCGGAGTCATTCCCAACCCCACCGCGGAATGTGTTGACGAAGCTGGCGCGGTGGCGATGGCGAATGATTGTGATTTCGTCGTCGGCGTGGGCGGCGGGTCTTCCATGGACACGGCCAAGGGAGCGGCGGTTTCGGCGACTCACGGCGGGAAGATATGGCCTTACGCCATCGGCGACAAAGAGATCACCGACAGTGTTTTGCCCATCGTGGCGATCACCACAACCTCCGGGACAGGCAGCCAGTGCACTTGTTTCGCGGTTATTTCCAATCACGAGACGAAGCAGAAACCAGGAATGGGGTCGCCGCTCATACTTCCCAAGCTCGCGATTGTCGATCCGGAGCTGATGCTGTCGGTTCCCAGACAATTGACCGCCAACACCGGATTTGACGTTTTCACTCACGCCGTGGAGGCTTACACCTCCACAGCGGCATCCGCAATGAGCGACATGCATGCCGAGAAATCACTAATATTGCTTGGCGGCTTCCTCGAACGTTGCTACAAGGATGGTTCCGACTTGGAAGCCAGGGAGGCGATCGCGCTGGCCGACACCTGCGCCGGGATGGCTATTTGCAACGCCGTCGTGACTTTGCCTCATGTAATAGCGCATGTCATCAGCGGGCATTTCGAGGAAATTCCGCATGGCGACGCTCTTCACTCCATATATCGCGCGAGCCTGAAATTCAATTCGCGGGCCTTGCCTGGAAAACACCGGTTTATCGCCAATGCCATTGATCCGGGAAACAACGACGTGGTTTCGGCATTTGAAAATTACTTCAGCCGTTTTGAATTTGTGAACATGCTTAAAAACAAATTGGCGGAAGACCCAGAGGCGATTGATCGTCTCGCTGAAGACACCTTCACTTATATGTTGGGAATAACGGAACTAAATCCCGTGAAAGCGACACTGGAAGACGCCAAACGAATTCTGGTTGAGTCAAGCAAATAGTTATTAAAATTTGAGGAGCGACAACATGCCCCTGGTAAACCCTATGCCTATGTTGGAGAAAGCGCGCGCGGAAGGTTTCTGCGTCGGCGCGTTCAATGTGGTTGATTACTTGTCAATCGAGGCGGTGGTGGAAGCCGCCGAGCGTAAAAGAGCGCCGGTTATAATACAGACTTCATCCGCCACGATCAAACGTTTCGGTATTGAAAACATCGTGACAATGACCCGTATGGCCGCGGCGGAGTCCACCGTGCCGATATGCCTGCACCTTGATCATGGAACAGATGTCTCGGTAATTAAAGAAGCTATTGAAAAGGGGTATAGCTCGGTTATGATTGACGCCTCGAAACTGGCTTTTGAGGAAAATATAGCAGTCAGCAAAGAAGTTGTCGAAGCGGCTCACAAAGCCGGTCTTGCCGTTGAAGGTGAAATCGGGCTGGTCGCGGGAGTGGAGGATGACATCGTGGTCAATGCCGAGGACGCGATCTATACAACACCGGAGGAAGCGATTGAATTTCAAGCCCGTTCCGGTGTTGATTTTCTGGCGGCGGCCATCGGTACGGCTCATGGCTTCTACAAAGTAGCGCCAAAACTGAATATCGACACATTGCGCGAAATACGCGTCAAAACTGATTTCCCGCTGGTCGTGCATGGCGGCACGGGGTTGCCGACGAATATCGTCATGGAATTGGTTGAAGCGGGAGGCGCCAAGTTTAACGTGTCAACGCAAATCAAGCAAACCTATATTGACTCAATGTACGGTTATATACAGGAAAAGCGCGACGAATACAACATTTTAAAAGTTCTCGACGCTGCGAAACAGGGATTGGCGGATATGATCGCTGAATATATGACAATCCTTGGCGGCGAGGGTAAGGCGTGAGGTGAATCATGAGTGTTTCGTACTGTAAATATCCCTGTGACATGCATTGCCATACTGTTCGTTCAGATGGAAATGACACTCCACGGGAATTATTGAGCAACGCCGCCTTGGTGGGTCTGAAGGTGGTGGCGATTACGGATCATGACACCCCGCCGCCTGTCAACTGCGAACTTGAGGACGGCAGTGAAGTCCCATGCGATGAATATGCTTCGGAGTTGAAAATAGTCTATGTGCCAGGATATGAGTTTTCCTGCGACAGATGGGTTGATGATGTTCACATCTGCGGTTACGCGATGAACTGGGATTATCCCGCTTTGGCCGATGAAATCCAGATGGCCCGAAACAGCAAAAGCGAGGCCTATAAGAAATTGTGCGGGATGTTGACATCGAAAGGCATGGAGATTGACTGGGAGCTGGACATTCTGCGAGTTGACACTCCCAATGAGCGTGCTCCGGATGAGGTGGAACGTAAACATATTTTTGAGGCCATCGCCGTCAAAGGACATACTCCCACCTGGAGCGAGGCTAAAATAATGGTGCGTGACGATCCTGAATTGAATATCCGGCGACGTAAAATCGGCGCGGCGGCGGCGATTGATCTCATCCATGCATGTGGTGGCGTCGCCGTGCTGGCGCATCCCTATCTGATTGATGAAAAAGTGTTTGTCGACGGTAAAGAGAAAATATGCCGAACGGAATACATTGAACGACTGATAACCGCGGGTCTTGACGGCATTGAGGCATCGTATACTTATGATAAAACATCATATAAAGGAACTCTGTCTCCTGAAGAAATAGAACAGGTGATACGCGGGAAATATACTGATCGTCTGTTTATCAGCGGCGGTTCCGACTATCACGCTGGACACAAAAAAGGAAACGCGAAGGTGCGTCATCTCGGCGAACGCGGTATTTCAATGGATGAGTTCGCGAAGTTCGACTTGTGAGAATGGAAATAAAAAGGAGAAGTGAAATGATTGACATGAAAACTCTGACTAAAAAAGAGCTTGCGGGAATGATGGATTATTCCATTCTGCCTAAAAATACTCAGGAGAAGGACATTCGTGAAGGTTGCGCCGTCGCGCGTGAATATCGTTTTGCCGCTTTTTACAGTAGCAGTCCATACTGGACTCCGTTAATCAAAGAGGAACTACAGGGGTGTGATGATATTGAGATCGGCACCGGCATCGCGTTCCCATTCGGTTCGACACCCGCTTCCGTCAAAGCGCTTGAGGTGGAAGAGTCCGTCAAGCGCGGATGCACCACTGTTGACATGGTCATGAATATAGGAGCTCTCAAAGACAAACGATATAAAGTAGTAGAGGAAGAGCTTGAACTGTTCGTCAAAGCGGCCGGAAACGCGGTGACGAAATGCATACTCGAGGTCTGTTATCTGACTAATGAGGAAATTACAGCCGGCAGTAAACTGATTGAAGCGGCGGGAATTCAGTACGCCAAGACTTCCACCGGTCAATTTGACGGTCCGGATATGGATCAGTTTCTGATAATGCGTGATACTTTAGCTGGAAGCGCCGTGAAACTTAAAGCGGCCGGCGTCAAATTCCCGCGTCCGCAAAATGCTTTGGTATTCATTAAGGCGGGAGCCGTGAGAATCGGCACGCGCGCGGCGATAGAGATTGTCGAAGCTTATGACACCATGAAATCAATCGGCCTCATCGGCTGATCAAAGGAAGCCGCTCATGCCTATTCGACGGCAATATCTGGCTGGAGTCGATGTCGGAACAACTGGAACCAGATGTTCCATCTACGACCTGAAGGGACAACGTGTCGGCAGTGAATATCTGGAGTATCCCTCAATCTATCCGCATCCCGGCTGGGTGGAACAGGATATTCAGTTCATGGTCAAGCGTTGCATGGAGGCTTGCCGCGCGGCAATCTCCTCCGCCGGGGTCGCTCCTGAAAATATTGCGTCAATCGGCTTCTCCACCCAACGTTCGGTGACTTGTCCGGTGGATGCGGACGGTGAACCGGTGCGTGACATGATATCGTGGCAGGATGCCAGAACCGGAGACGAAGTGGCTGACATGCGTCGGCTGATTGACGATGAGGAGTACTATGCTTTAAGCGGTTTGCCGATGGGAACAACCTGGATTCTCTCCAAAATATTATGGATGCGGAAAAACGAGCCGGAATTTTTTGAAAAAACCGCGAAAGTCGTCCAGAACCAGGACATCGTACTGCGGGCATTTGGCGCCGAAGGCTTTTTCACTGATATGAGTTGCATGCCGTTTTATGGTGTTTGGGATGTTAAAAATGGCTGCTGGAATGATAAGTTGATGTCATTATTCGATTTGACGCCGGAGTTTTTCGGCACACCGACTCCGCCGGGAACTCAGGTCGGGGTTATTGGCGCTGATATCGCCGCCAAAACCGGTTTTGCGGAAGGAACTCCGATTTGTGTTGGCGCGGGTGATCAGAATTGCAGCGTTGTCGGCATGGGGGCGGTCAAGCCGGGGATGGCCACGGTCACTCTCGGCACGGCCGGTCTGGCGATTCTCACAGTTGACAGTCCGGTTCCTGGATTCGGGGGTATGATGATCACTCATCACGCGGTGCCGAATCAGTGGGAGGTCGAAGGATTGTCGAACGCGGCCGCCAGTTCATTGCGCTGGTTTCGTGACGTGATTGGAACCCGGGAGAAGGAGATTGCTGAAAAAAGCGGCGCGGACGCGTATGCGCTACTCGACCAGTTAGCGGCAAAAAGCAAACCCGGCAGTCATGGAATTCTATATATGCCTTATTTGGCGACCGCCGGAACACCGCGCTGGAACGCGAACGCTCGGTCAGCATTCATCGGCATGTCATTGGCGCATAATCGGGCCGATATGACGCGGGCGGTAATGGAGGGAGTGGTTCTTGAAATTCGTGATATGATCGAAGGTTGGCGCGAACAGGGAATGGAAGCCGAAGTGTTGAGACTTGGCGGCGGAGCGGCGAAATCGAAGTTATGGAACCAGATTCAAGCTGATGTCTACGGCAGACCGGTTCAGATTCCGCGTGAAAGTGATTCCACTGTTCTCGGCGCCGCTATTCTGGGCGGTGTGGGCGCCGGTATTTTTTCTTCCATTGATGAGGGCGTGAAGAACATGGTCCATGTGGCCGGAGAGCTTGAACCAGATATGGCTAATCATCATATTTACGAGGAGATGTACCGCGCGTATCGCGCGGCGTATAATGGTCTCGCGGAAAGCGGGACTTATGATCTGCTTGCCGGACTTCAGGAAAAATTCGCTCAAGGATAAAATAATAGTTGCTAGAGCCAATTGCAAAAGTCTGAGCGAGCCGTGTTGCGAGCGCATGAGGTGCTGATTTCGCTCTACGAGCTATGGAGGACAAGCTGTTCAGACTTTTGCAACTGGCTCGACGATTAAAAAGTTTTCTTCCCGGGCCAATTTCCAATTTCGGATATCCAACAATCAGCCGCGGCGGAAACCGAAGATAGTGAAGAGAAAATGCAAGTGGCTCATTTGAATTTGGAGTTCACACACACTGTGTACGACATGAGTATGAACAAGAGCAAAAAAAGCAATTATTCGGCGCCGGCGGTGGATGCGATGTTGGACATCGTCGAACGGATGGCCCAAGAGAGTCGGGTGTTTAATTTAACCGAGTTGGCGGTCGGTTTGGATCTCTCGAACAATCTGGTTTTCCGCGTGTTGAATCGTTTGTTGGAACGTGGTTACGTCGAGCGCTTGGAGTCAGGCGGCTACCGTTTGTCCGACGGTTTTTTCACGTTGGGCATGAAGTTGTATTCACGTTTCGAATTGCGCGTGGCGGCTAGAAAACACCTTGAGAAATTGAGCGCGGAGGTGGGCGAGACGGCTCAGTTGCAGGTTCTAAGCGGTAGGGAAATGCTGGTTTTGGAGGCTGTGGCGCCTTCGTCGGACTTTTACCTGCACGTCACGCCGGGAATTCGGGTGCTCGCTCACTGCAACGCCTACGGCAAGGTGGTGATGGCGTTCCTGCCTCCCGAGAGAGTCGATGAGATTCTGGAGGGAAGGCTTGAGCGCGTTACCAAAAGAACGATAACCTGCAAGAAAACTTTGATGAATGAGCTGAAACGGATAAAAAAGACTGGCGTGGCGTACGATAACGAGGAGTACAGCAGAGGGGTGTTCTGCGTGGGATCGCCCGTTTTCGATAGCGATGGAAAGATTGTCGGTGGAGTTGGTCTGACGGGACTCACATCAAGATTCAATCCCGAAAACGCGCCGGAATTGGAGAAAAAGGTGCTTGAATGCGCGGAGCGCGTTTCCAGCGGACTAGGATACGGCGGCGATTTTTTCACTACACTCGCCACTTCCGCGAAATGAATTGTTTGTATGGAAATTCGTCGACGGCTCCTAAATCCAAGTGTCGAAATTCGAATTTCAGACTTTTGCTATTGGCTCTTTAGATCAGGCATTCCGTGGAATGCGGTATGGAGAAAAAAATGAACGCTGACGAAAGAGCAAAATTAGTACGGACCCGAGTGCTTGACGACCAGTCGAAATTATCGTGGTTCAAAGGACGCGATGTAGTTACGGACGCTGAGATATTACGCGGACTGCGGAACTACAAGTCGCAACAATTGCGAGCGGGCGCCCTCACTCGCGGAAGATTATCGGGACTGCGCTTTCAGATCGACGATTTCGAATTGCTCGCGGGAAGGATTTTGGAGAATGATCGTTCCAACGAGGAGAAAGAGGAAGCCGTGGCATTTCTTGAGACACTTCCCCCGGCCGGCGGTCAATCGGGACATTGCGCTCTCTACTGGGAGGAGCTTTTCGAGATTGGTTTGGGTGGGTTGATCGACAAGGTATCCGCATTGGGAAAAAATTCCGAGGGTGAGCGAGTGGACGCCTATCACTCGTTCATCGACGCGTTGGAGGGCGTGCGGACGATGATAGCCAACGCATGCGAACCTGTCGAGGAGGCATTGCCCTCGGCCACTCCGGAACGAACAGTCGAGTTGGAGAAAATTCTTGACTCGTGCCGTCGGATCGAGAAAAAACCTCCGCGGAATTTCCGCGATGCGATTCAGTTGGTGTGGTTCATGATAATAGGCACGATGATAGGAGATGGCGTGGGTTTCATTTGCCCCGGGATGCTTGACAGGCATTTCGCCCGCTTCATCGAAGATGGCGAGGCGTTTGAAAACGAGGTTTTGGAAATTCTCGAGGCCTACTATTTTCTGATCAATGATTTCACTCCCGCGGGAGGTGCTTACGCCATTATGGTGGGAGGTGTCGATGAAAATGGAAGAAACCTCACCAATAAGTTGTCGTTTCTCTGTTTGGAGGCTTTGCGTCGAACCAATCTCGTCTATCCAACCGTTGGCGTCTGCTGGCACGAGGAAACTCCCGACGCTCTAACGGATCTGGCTATCGATTTGATTTCAAAAGGGTATTCCACTCCGGCTTTCTTCGGTGACTCGACGATAAGAAAAGGGTTGGTGAAATACGGAACGCCTGAAAAAGAGGCTTGCGACTACCAGAACTCCACTTGCGTCGAGATTACGCCATACGGCTCAAGCAATGTCTGGGTGGCATCCCCCTATTTCAGCCTCTGCGGCATATTGATGGATGTCATGGGGACGATGGTCGATGGTGGTTACATTATCAAAACGTATGACGACTTCGTGTCCGCGTACTTCGCGAAACTGGCGGATGAGATCGCGAAAGCCGCGGAACTCCAAAACCAGTGGCGCGAGAAACGCAGGTTGAACAACAGGAACCCGCTCCAGAGCGTGATGACCCGCGATTGCGTGGAGCGAGGACGCGATATCGACGACGGAGGCGCGCGGTACAACTGGGTGGAATGCTCATTCGTCGGGCTGGCGAATTTGGTGGATTCCCTGAAAGTGGTGAAAGAGGAGGTATTTGAATCACGCAATTTCTCACTGAATGAATTGAAAAGCCTGTTGGACGCGAATTTCGCGGAGAATGAAAACATTAGAATGAGGTTTCTCAACGCGCATTCGAAATATGGGCTGGACGATTCCGAGGTCGACGACGAGGTGAGTAGGTTTGTGGCGTTCGTAACCGCCGAGTGCGCGAAACACAAGATGCTGCCGGACGATTCGCATTTCATTCCCGGAACGTTCTGCTGGGTGAAGCATCAAGTTCTCGGAGCTCAATGCGGGGCCACGCCAGACGGCCGCCAAGCCACACGCCCGTTCGCCGATGGAGCCGGTCCAGCGCAAGGCCGCGAGAAACTCGGCCCCACGGCGGCGATAAACTCCGTGACATCCTGGGATCATTCCCCGCTGATCGGCGGTTCCGCCTTCAATATGAAATTCGACAGCTCGGTCTTCAACTCGCCGGAATCGAATGAAAAGCTCAAACAGCTCATTCTCGTGTTTCTGCGTCAAGGCGGATTCGAAACTCAAATCAATGTATTGAAACACGGAATTCTTAAAGAAGCGAAGGCGAACCCGGAGGAATACCGCGATCTGGTCGTCAGAATCGGAGGATATACGGATTATTTCACTAAACTATCTCCTGACATGCAGGACGAGGTGATGCTGAGAACGGAATACACCGAGTTGTAGGAAACGAAACAGTGAAAAAGGAAAAGATTTAACCACTAACTCTCACTAACTTAACACCCGCCTTCGCATCTACGGCGTGGCAGGCTAACAATGTATTGCGCTCCGTACCGGAGCGCAGCGGTGTGTCATAAAAATTCAACGTGACGTTTCCGCGTTCGGTATTCCGAACGCGGAAATATTCTCTTCGTTAGTGTGAGGTTAGTGTTCGTTAGTGGTTTAAAATCTTGATTGATTTGATATTGAGGAAAAATATGAGAACACCAACTTATGAGATATTGATGGAGCTCGGCGAATATTTTCTCGCGGGATTCCATGAAAACAGGTTCGACTCCTATATGAGGCGATTCTGCAAAGCGTTGCTTCTATATGCGAAACACGCCGATGCGGTTGATTACGATGAAACCGCGCTGTTCCCCTCCGGCGGAGCCCAAATCTGGCGTTTGATTCCCGACTCCAGTGCCGGATTCTCGTATTCATACACGTTTTTCTATGATAGTCCGAAATTTTTGAGAAAAATAGAGACGCTTCAGGATGAGAGGAAAAAGATATTGATGCGCGGAGTGGATGGCGAGATGACGACAATCGCCTCCATTCACATCGCGCCTCAATACCGTTGCGGCGGAGCCGGATACACACATTCCATAATCAACTACGCCCGAGTTCTGAATGACGGACTGGCTGGCTACAGGAGAAGACTCGAGAAAAAACTCGACGATCCGGATGCAAACGAAGAAAAGGCGGATTTCCACGCATCGCTCCTGCTGGCTCTCGACGCGGTTTCAATTTTGCGCGACAAACATCTAGCGAAACTCAAAAGCGTCAAAAAAACTAGTCGAAAACTGAAAAGGTTGATCGTCGCGATGGAAAAGGTTCCCGAGAATCCGGTCGAATCGTTTTACGAAGCGATGGTCGCCACGAATTTCATGTGGTTTGTGGACGACGGCGACTCAATCGGCCGCTTGGATCAATTTCTGTATCCGTACTACGAGAAAGATTTGGACGCCGGCGTTATTTCCAGAGACGAGGCTGGGGAATTGTTGAAGGAGTTTTGGCGCTCATTTGATTGCCGGAGCGGATGGCACATGATTTTGGGGGGAAGCCGCGCGGACGGATCAGCCGCGTACCAAGATCTTACCCTCCTTTGTCTCGAGACCATCAAGAAATGCCGTCGCCCCAATACGGGGTTGAGAGTAAGGAAGGACATGCCGGAGGAAATTTGGCGGGCGGCGCTCGACTCGATGGCATCGGGTTGCGGGCATCCTTCGCTATACAACGAGGAGATGTACTCGGAGGGAATAAGGAATATTCTTAAAGTCGACGAAAAAGACGCGAGCGACTTCGCCTACGGAGGATGCACTGAGATAATGTTTCAGGGCATGTCGAATGTGGGCTCCATCGATTCTGGGCTGAATCTGCTCGAGGTGCTTGAGAACGAGTTGCCGAGACTGACTGAATTCGACACCTACGACGAATTCCGCGACCATTTCATGAAAAAGGTCGCGAAAGTCGCGGAACTCACAGTCTCACAGTCGAATTTGAATCAAAAACAGATGGCGTTGTATCGTCCCCAGCCCATAAGGTCTCTTTTCGTTGAGGATTGCATCGAACGCGGCGTGGACTACAACGCCGGTGGAGCGAGATACAACGGCAGCGTGATAAACGTGATTGGTTTCGCCAACACCATAAATTCGCTATTCACTATCAAAAAGATTTTCGAGGGAGGAATTCCAATTTCACGTCAAAGTCTTCTCGATGCGGTCAAAGCCGATTTCACCGGTTTCGAAAAAGAGCTTCAGATAATAAAAAACCTTGACAAGCATGGATGCGACAACCCGGAAATCAATGATATCGCGTCGAATCTCTCGAATTTCGTGTTCGACGAGATTCTTTCGAGAAGATGCAGCCGCGGCGACGGATTCTGCGTGCCGGGAACGATAATGTTCGTAACCTACGCCGCCGAGGGAGCTGATATCGGAGCCACTCCCGACGGTCGCCTGGCCTTCTCGCCGATCGCCGACTCGTA
>JAADHT010000122.1 GCA_013151705.1 Kiritimatiellota bacterium
AATGGTGAAATTAATGTAATCGTCAATCTGATCAACCTGCCAAACAACACTGTCCCCTGGAAGCAGACCGTACAGGACATCGTCAAGCGGCTTGATCCCGGTGCTGAAAACTTGATTCACGCTGGATTTCATTGTTCATTTTCCTTTTCAAAACAATTCTCGATGATCGACGAATCAAAAGATTCAAGATTGCGCGCTCTCCGAATTTGGCGATCAATTCCGGTTGAGTCGTCGCGCGGTGAAACCCCGTGGCGACGAGTATCGTCACGTCCATCTCCGGATTGCCTCTTCTGGCCTCCTCGAGGATCAAAGGCATAATAATCCCGCTAGGCACCGGTCTGGTATGGTCGCTGGTTATCACGACCATCTTTTTTTTGCCGCGCGCCAACTCCACAAGTCTTGGAGAGGAGATGGGGGAAGCCAATGCCTCCCGCACGATTTCGCGCTGCGTCTTTCCGGTTGGACGCGAAACGCCATTCGGAGCGAAAACACCCAGCAAATTACGGCTCGGAACCTCCGCTCTCAAAAAAACGTCGTCATAAGGAAGCCTGATCTCAATCATTTCATCTCCGTTTCGCCAAGTAGGACCGTTTCACCGACAGTGTCGGGACATCTTGTCTTGGCGTAGCTCATCGAGCGAAGACGGAAGCTGAAAGCGACGCCTGAAACGGCCCTGCTCACGCCCCATCCCCCTTTCCCCCCTCATTACGCCTTACCCGTCATTTCGCTTCAGAAACGCGTCAACTTATATCAGCACAGGTCATAAAGATAAACTTTGTCGCCTCTGCGCACCTTCTCCGGCACGCTCAACGATACGACATCTCCTTTTTCAGCGGAATCAACCGGCTCGTCGTCCAATCTCAACCCTGACACCGCGAATCCCGCGGCGCCGGTCGTAGGCCCTATAACCACCAATTGGTCGCCGTTTTTGAGTCCACCGGCGCTCAGCGTCAGCTCGGCAACCGCGATTTTCGCGAAATAGTTCGTCACGCGTCCAATGTGCGTCTTTTTCTCCACCACCCGATTCCCGGAATACCCGCTCCACATTTCGGTCGTCTCTCCAAGATAGTATCCGCCATGCCAGAATCCGCGGTTGAACACCTTCGCGAGCCGCTCCTCCCAATCCGCGAATCCGGCGGAAGAATACGCACCCTCGGTCAATGCGTCCAACGCCTCGCGGTAAACACCTGTGACGACGGAGACGTAATCAGCCGAGCGTCCCCTCCCCTCGAGCTTGAAAATGGAAATTCCGGCGGCCGCCAGTTGATTCATCACGCGGATCATGCAAATGTCCTTGGGGGACATCACGAATTCGTTGTCGACCACCAGCTCGTCCCCAGTCTCGTCGTCCACCACGCGGTATCTTCTGCGGCAGTTCTGCAGGCACGCACCGCGGTTGCCGGAGCTGTTGTAGGTCGCCAAACTCATCTGGCACTTTCCCGAAACCGAGACGCAAAGCGCGCCGTGGATAAACAATTCAACGCGGAGAAGCTCGCCTGACAGACCAGTTATTTTTTCCAGCTCAATGGCCGAGACGATGTGTTTTATTTGGGGAAGCGTCAATTCGCGGGCGAGAACCACGACATCCGCGAATTTCGCGAAAAAGCGAGCTGTCTCCAGATTGGCGACGTTCGTTTGAACGGAGACGTGGGCGCTCAATCCTATGGAGTTCAAATAGCTGAAAACCGCCATGTCGCTCGCGATGACGGCATCGACTCCCGCGATTTTCGCGGCGTCGCATATCCGGCGCATAGCGTCCATATCCGAATCGTAGATGATGGTGTTCAGCGCTAGATAGGCTTTAGCGCCAAACGTACGACATTTGCGGACGACCTCCGGAATATCCGAAACAGCGAAGTTAGCGGACGCTCTGGATCGCATGTTGAGGTCGCCCACGCCAAAATAGACGGAATCGGCTCCCGCCTTCAAAGCGGCCGCCAAAGAATCCATTCCGCCGGCCGGAGCCATCAATTCCGGTTGTTTGAGAGTGGCACTCATTTTTTCATCAATCTTCTAAGCGTTATCGGCTCTGTCCAGTTGAACAACTCGCCGCTCTTTCCGCGGGAATCAATCAGTTTGCGGAAATTCTCATTGGACGCCGAAACCACAATGCCGTCTTTGATTATTTTCCCTTTCAACTTCTTTGCCTTGATCAATTTTTCGAACAGACCGCCGTTGGGCATGTACAACACGATTTTGCCCCTTAATTTCACCAGCATGAACCATACATACGTCTTGGCGTTCTCCTCGTTGACATCCTTCTCGTTCATCAAATCACCGTACAAGATGTTGGCGAACATCAAACCGTCGTTTTTTCTTATTTGAACATCGAAATTCCTCAGCGAAAAGTCCTCGGCGTCTTTTTTGTCGGTGTTCAAGACCGCCGCGCGTAGAATTCCCCGGGCTTCGTCCTTGACTTTTATGAAACAAATGAAAGAATCACCGTCATACCAAGCTCCAATCCAATCTTTCTCCTTCAGAGGAGCGGGTTTTTCTCCCACCGGATCGACGGATGAGACAATGGTGCAGCCAAACAAGAAAACACCCGACATCAGCGATAAAACCGGACAAAACGCGTTTCTCATATTCATTCTCCCGGACAGTCGTTTGAACGCAAAAAAAGGCTTCGGTTCCAAGTAACCTCTCAAACTTACCTTCCTTGTATGAGTAATCAAGCGGAATCGCTCTTCTTTCCCCTTCGTGAAATGAGAAGAAAAAAGATTAAAGCTCCGACGCGCGCCGACGAGGTGTTCAAAAAACGACACGCTCTCCGACAGATGGCCTCCACTTGCCCGTATCCTTGAGAGATGACGTTTTAAATAAGTCGTATTTTGACGCGCTTCGCTTTTTTTCTTTCATAAATTCATCCCGTGTTTTTTAATCTTAAATATCCCCCCTTCCTTGCGGAACCATCAATCGGAGATGATATCGAAAGTTATCGAGTTCGAATTCAAAAGAGTGACGATTCTCAGCCGCCCCGATGTCTCTCGAGTATTCACGCGGATCATCATTTCTCCTGGTGAAACTGGACGCAAAAACACCAGAGCGGTCGAGCCGGGAGATTCCCAGCGCGCCTTGAAAGCGCCATCCATCCAAGAGGTGGAACGGAAAACCGGAGAATGGTATTCCGAAACGGGACTCTCCTCCGCGATTCCAGCGGGCAAAATGGAGATGAAGACACCTCGGGAACGCGCTTTGTCCATCGCGAATTTCGCGAATCTGCTGCGCCTGTAGCCCGCCGGGAAAATGATGTGCCGCACATTTTTTCCGGCCAGCAAAATAGTCGCCCCACCCAAACGCGGCTTGCGGTTGGCCGTGAAGAGCATGCGTTCAATGGAATCGACCCCGCGGGATGATAAATACCCTAGAATGGCCCTGCAACGCTCTCTCGAGCCGGGATTTATCACCGTGGCTCCATTGAGATTAGCTTGGGGGATATAGACGACGGCAGGTTGATCACTGTCGCCACCGTTGATCAAAACGACCGTATCGGGGTTCCAAGTCGAAGATACGAGCCATAAGCAAACTATTCCAATCAATCCGGCGGCGGCGATCCCGAAAATGAATCGTCTCGAAGCTGAAAGCGCGACAGCCAAAGCTACTAGAAAAACCGCCACACTCCAAAGCGGAGGAGCGGCGAGATGAAACCCGCCGCCCGCGTCGGCGCCGACGGCGCTCATCGATTTCAGAATGGCCAGCAACCAGCTCATCACCGGAACAATGGAAAAAACACTTTGAAACGGCAGAAGAATCAGTTGAACGGCACCCACGGCGAAAAGCAGCCAAACCGCGGGAACGACGAAAAGATTGGTCAACGCCGCGCCGGGAATGAAAAAGCTCCTGTATAGAAGAGTCAGCGATGTTCCGGCCAGCAAAATAGTCGCCCCACCCAAACGCGGCTTGCGGTTGGCCGTGAAGAGCATGCGTTC
>JAADHT010000159.1 GCA_013151705.1 Kiritimatiellota bacterium
CTCAAAGAATTAGAAACCTAAAATAATTTTGTGAATAAATATAACTACTCAGCACCTTTTTCAACCACTGACTTTCACTAACGAACACCCGAAAGAAGTGCCCACCCGAAGGGCTGACGCGGTCGAACGCCGTCTTCAGCCTGTGATTTGAAGATGAAGACCGCCGAGGGAACATCCCATTTTTTCATAGGAGTGGAATGATGCGTGGAGACGGAGTGATATTGGCGCACGGGCTGATTCGATCGCGGGCGAGCATGCTTGTGCCTTTTATTTATCTGAAGCGCCGTGGATACGATGTCGCTTCATTTCCATATTATTCCACCAGAAGCGGATTGGACGTACATGCCGCGAGATTCGCGGACTTCATCGCGGAGTTCGCGGAGAGAAAGCCCGGGCGGGAAATTCATTTCGTAACGCACAGCCTCGGCGGGATAATAATGCGAATGGCGGTCGATTCCCTGGTCCGCGGAAGGGGAGACGACATAAATTTCGGAAGGGCGGTTATGTTCGCTCCGCCCAACCAGGGTTCCGCCGCCGCCACGAGATTCGCGAAATCGAAAATAATCAGCAACGTGCTGCGGCCGTTGCGCGAACTTTGCGACACTCCGGGTGCCAACGTTCATTCGGTGCCCGTTCCCGACGCGCTGGAATACGGAATAATAACCGGCCGTTGGGATGGCAAGGTGTCGCCGAAAGAGGCGCGTCTCGGTTGCGAGAAGGATTTCCTAGTATCAAATTCCTTCCACACGTTTTTGATGAATCGTCCGGATCTCTTGAAAGCGGTGGCAAGATTCATAGAAACCGGCGCTTTCAAACGTTGAGCACTCGCTTGTTTCAATGTTCGGATGGTCGTCCCGCCGTCCGCGAAGGTTCAGACCGACGCGCCGGAATGGAAAGAGGGAGGAGTGTCGGCGCTCCAGTCGTCAAACTCGACTTCTTTCGGCAAAACCTGAATGCGTAAACGAATTTTTGAAGAAAAAGAATTGCGGTATTTCCCGAGGAAGGAAGACACGAAGACATCTCCTTTTCCAGCGGAGACGAAAATGTACGATGACGAGAAAATTTTGCTTGACGCCATTCCGTCGATTTTTTCCAACGGCCCGGAAGTGATGATTGGTCCGGGCGACGACTGCGCGGTTTTGGATTTCAGCTTGGATAAATACCGGCTTGTCGCCGTGGACCAGTTAGTCTCCGACATCCATTACGTTAAAAAAACGACGGCACCCGCGGAAATCGCGGTCAAGCTGCTGCGCCGGAACATAAGCGACATCGCGGCGATGGGCGGAGTGCCGTCGCAGGCGTTGCTGGCGATGACGCTTTCGGCCGAAACGTGGAGCGAGGATGAGTGGGCGTACGCATTTCTCTCCGCGATGGCCGAGGAGGCCGCGAAATGGAATGTCTCGGTCTGCGGCGGGGACGTCTCCTCCACTTTCTCGACGACGGACGTCTTCTCGCTCACCATCACCGGCTGGGTAGAGAAGGACGCGTTGACTCCGCGGTCCGCGGCGCGCGCCGGAGACGCGGTTTTCGCGACTGGAGAGTTCGGCGGCTCCTTCGAGTCCGGCCGTCATCTGAGTTTCGCGCCCCGTCTCGACGAGGCGCGTTTTCTGGCGGGCCGTTTCGCGGGAGCGATGATAGACGTGAGCGACGGGCTTCTGTTGGACGCCGCGAGAATCGCGGATATGTCGGGTTTGGATGTCGAAATAGACGAATCCGCGGTTCCGATAGCGGCGGGAGCGACTCTCGAACAAGCCTTGTCCGAAGGCGAGGACTACGAACTGCTTTTCTCCGTCTCGCCGAAAAAAACAGCGGAATTGGAGTCGGCATGGCCATTCAAGAACATCAAAATCACCCGTATCGGCGTGTTTACCGCGAAGAGTCCGAAAACTGATTCGACGCATGACGGGCACGATGATTCGACCGTTGTTTCGAAAGGATTCACACACTTTTCCAAATGAGGAAAACGATAATGACCGAATCCGTAACGGACGTGTTCGACTTTGTAGTCGGTTCACGTTGGTAACGTGGAAACATCCTGGCTTAATAGCCGGAAAATACGCGCATGCGCTTGCAAGAGGGGTTGGAAGGATGTAGTTTGGTGGTGGTTGTCAAAGGTCGTTCGGATTCTGGAGATCGATCCATTTTCGAGCAATTTCTATTTTTCGGGAGAATAAGCGATGCATCCATTATCGCTTGACGGCACATACAGACTTCTGGCGGGAATCGTCCTTGGAATGGCTTTCGGCTTTCTTATCGTGAAATCGGAAATCGTGTGGCGGAAAACCCTTAAAAACCAGTTGTTTTTGAGCGACATGAGATTCATCAAGATATTTATGATCTCAATCGCCGTCGGATCGGTGCTGTTTCTTTTCTGCAGCAATTGGGGTGTCGTGAAGCCGCAGTTTCGCTCGATGTTTTTCTGGGGTTCCGTGACGGGCGGAGTCCTCGTCGCCGCGGGAATAGCGTTGTGCGGCCAGATACCGGCGTCGTCCGTGGCGGCGCTCGGCACGGGACGGGTTTACGCTTTATGGACCCTCGCCGGCATGCTGGTGGCTATGCCGCTCGTCAAAGTTGTTTCCGCTTGGCTCTCCGACACTATCTACAAATGGCCCGCGCCATTCTCGACCAACCCGACCATCCATGCTTATTTCGGTTCGGAATCGCCTTTCTGGCTCGCCGGAGGAGCTTTGTTTCTCGCTCTCTTTCTGGAACTGCTGCGAACGGACGGCGAGGAAACGAAGTAGTTTTTGCGGGGCTCTCTCCGATTTTCAGCGTCAGGCCTTGCGGACTCGTTCGACGTAAGCGCCTATCCTAGTGTCAATTTTGATTACATCGCCCTCATTCAGGAAGATCGGCACGTCGAGTTGATAGCCGTTGTCTATCTTAGCGGGTTTCGTCACGTTCGTCGCCGTGTCTCCTCGAGCTCCAGGTTCGGTTTCGGCTACCGCTTTCTCGATGAATATGGGCAGAGTCACGTCTATCGGCTTGTCGTTGAAGAAGAGGATTTTGCACTCTGTGTCCTCAATGAGGAAATTCACTTGGTTTCCCAATGTCGCGGCCGCGAGTCTGTATTCCTCGTAAGTGGCGGCGTCGCTGAAGACGTAGAAATCACCGTCCTGATAGGAATAAAAAACTTCGCGTTCCTCCAAATTCGGTTTGCCGATCTTCTCGACCGCGCGATAGGTTTTGTCCATCGTGTTGCCGGTGATCATGTTTTTCAGTTTGCAGCGGTATAAGGCTTGCCCTTTACCGGGTTTGCAGAATTCGAAGTCGATCACACCCCAAGGCTCGCCGTCAATCTCTATTTTCAATCCCTTTCTCAAATCCGAAGCGCTGTACATTAGATTCTCCTTGATATGTTAGACCTGTTGGAACAGGGTCTATTTATCATCCTCTTTCCTCATTTCACTCTCGATGGCCTCCGGGTCGTATTTGTAGACAACTTCGCCTTCACCAACCAATTTGAACTTTTCGCGGGCCACTCTCTCAACCGCATGTGGATTGTTTTTTAGATCGTATGTCTCCTGCCTCAACTCCAAATATTCGGTTTTTCTACGCATAAGCTCGGTCTTCAGAGTGGACACCGTTCCGCGCATCTCGCGTAATTTACGCTCTGACCGCACAAGCATCACCGCCAGAAACAGCAAACCGACGAAAAATGCCGTGTAAACAATATATTGAAGAGTTTTTTTCATAAGCAATTCCGCCACCATCCCCCCGCAACCACCCGCTCTTGGCAAGGCGCTGACACCCTTTCGAGTGACGCACCCGGCGGCGAGCCATTGACGCGGATGGTGACGCGATAGTAACTAGACCCTATTCGAAAGCGTCAGCCCTTCGGGTGGGCACTTCTTTCGGGTGATCCCGCGGTTTTCGCCGAGAACCCAATGCTCAGGCATTGAATTCTCGGCGAAAAA
>JAADHT010000170.1 GCA_013151705.1 Kiritimatiellota bacterium
CTTCGAATCCGGCGACGACGCATGGGATGCCATGGGATTCGCAGAGAGGCTCGTATATCCGCGAACCGGTTATCACGCTGACGTGTCCGGGGCACATGAAACCGTCGACTCCAAGTTCCCCGGCGGAGACGAGCGCCTCCATCGCCTCCGGGATGGTTTTATGCGCGCACAGAACATGGAAATTCGTGATTTTCCTCTCAGCCGCTGTTTTAACGGTCCAGCCTATGGCAGGAGTGGTCGTCTCGAATCCCACGCCAAGGAAAATTATTTTTTTCGATGGATCCGCTTCGGCCAATTTCAACGCGTCGGAGGGAGAATAGACCATTCTGACGTCCGCGCCTCTGGCGCGTTCGGTCTCCAGTGTGGTTTCGGTTCCGGGCACCCGCAGCATGTCACCGAAAGTCGTTATGACAACGTCGTCGAGACGCGACAAGGCGAGAGCGTAGTCCAGATAGGATGTGGGTGTGACGCAGACCGGGCATCCCGGCCCCGAGAGCAGACGGATATTGTCGGGAAGGAGTGATCTCAATCCTGTTCGGAACGCGGAGACCGTATGGGTTCCGCACACCTCCATGAATGTCAGTGGTCGGTCGAGTCCGTCGGAAATCATCCTAAGATTGTTTATGATGGAATTTGTGTTCATCGTTATCCTATTCCGGTTTTGGAGCCGATCTCGTCCATCAGTCCGTGGAACTCCTCCACCTCCTCGGCGGTCCATTTTTTTATGGCGAATCCGGCATGGATCAAAACGTGGTCGCCCGTTTCCGCGTCGGGGACGAACGCGAGATTGCATTCGCGTCTGGCTCCGTTGACATCGACCACTCCCAAAAAATCATCATTTTTCTCGACGATCAAGGCTGGCACGGCTAAACACATACGTCCTCCCTGTTATATGCGATGACAGCCTGTCCCAACGCGATATTGGCATCGCCGGGCGGCGTCTTTTCATGGATAAACACATTGAACTTCTTTTTTTTCAAACCTTGAACCATCAGGCGGGTCAGCAATTCATTGTTGAACACGCCGCCTGAGAGCGCCACGTCGTTCACATTGGCCTTGGCTCTTATCCTTTCGCACATATCAACCGCTCCGGAGGCCAAGGCGTCATGGAATTTAAACGCGATGAGCGGCTTTGCAACATGGTTTTCAATATCGGAGCGAATCTCCTCGAACATCCCCGCGAAACTCAGTATGTCATCTGAAATATCGTATGTGTATCGGCCTTCGGCGCGCGGCGCGGCGGAACGCTCCAATTCGATCGCCGCTTGGGCCCCGTATTCCACTTCGCCTCTGAATCCGGTCAGAGCGGCGACCACATCGAAGAGACGTCCGGCGCTCGAGGTTTCAGGTGAGTTGATTTTTTTCTCCAGCATCTGACGCATCATCGTTAGCTCATTCCTTGAAAGAGCGGGTAGCAATTCGTCGATTCCAGGGTATTCCGTACCGTATTCGGCCGCGAGACAAGCGAACGCCATCCGTTCGGGACGCAGGGTGGCGGCGTCTCCTCCCGGCATCGGATAGGATTTCAAATGCCCCGGCCTTTCGTATCCGAGAAAATCGCACAAAAGGAACTCTCCGCCCCAGGCACCTCCGTCGCCTCCGAACCCCATCCCATCGAAAACCACGGCTATCGAGCGTTCGCGCAAACCGTTTTCAAACATACAGGCGGCGGCGTGGGCATGATGATGTTGAACGGGAAGCCGTTTGACGGACGCGAATTCCGCGGCGCGCCTCGTGGATATGTAGTCTGGATGCATATCGAACACCGATATTTCCGTAGCGGCATCCAATTCAGTTTGAAGCGACGCAATGGCGTTCAGGTATCGTTCGAGGGAATCCGGTTTCCTCAAATCGCCAAAAGGGCCATAGAGACGGAGTTCCCCATTTGCCGCGAGGGCTATGGAGCTTTCCGATTCGGCGCCTAACGCTAAAATGGGTTTGACTTCCGCGTCGGGCAATTTGAATTTCATTAAAAGAGCGGGGGTGTCATTCATCTTTATTCCGTGGCAACCAGTTTTGCGTTTTGTTTTCAATTCGGATTTCGCACTAAGCCAGCGTGTCGCTCGCTCATCACCCACTCGATCCAGTTTTCGACACCGTCGCCTGTTTTCGAGGAAATCTCGAAGACAGGGATGTTGGGATTAACTTTTTCGATATGCCGCAGGCATTCCGCCTTGTCGAAATCCAAATACGGCAGCAGATCCGTTTTGGTCAGAACGACGGCCGAGGACTCATGGAAGAGCAACGGGTATTTGCTTGGTTTGTCCTCTCCCTCGGTCACGCTGAGAACCGCGATTTTCGCATGTTCGCCGATATCGAATTCAGCCGGGCAGACGAGATTTCCCACGTTCTCCACCACGACCATGTCCAAATCGTCCAGCGGTAGATCGCGCAAGGCGTAATAGACCAGTTTCGCCTCGAGGTGGCATGCGCCGCCGGTCAAGAGCTGGCTCGCCGTGATGTTCAACGCGGCGATGCGGTCGGCGTCGGCGGTGGTCTCCACATCCCCCTCCAGGACGGCGAACGCGCACTTGTCGCCAAGGTCGCGCACCATTCTCTCAAGCAGGGAGGTTTTTCCGGAGCCCGGCGATCCGATGACGTTGATCATTCTGACATTCTTCCCGCTTAGCAGCTTTCTGGTTTCCGCCGCCCACTTTTCGTTTTCGCCCATCAGATCTTTGTAGACTTTCACTTTTTCAACACTCATTCCATTCACCTTTTCTTAATTGAAGATTACCGTTACTATTCACCACTAACTTTCACTAACGAACGCTAACGGAGAGAAAACAATGTTTCATCGTTCAACTTGAACGACGAAACGTTCCACGTTTCAATTCAAGCGACACCGTTTGGCGGTCCGGTTCGGACCGCCAAACATTGGTTTTGTTAGCGTATGTGTTAGTGTCCGTTAGCCTGCCCGTCGTAGCTTACCAGCGAAGTCGGGTGGTTAAAAAAGTTGTTGAGTAATTACAGATTACCATATTTCACGTAATATACTCGAGGTCGCTCAGATAGAGTTCCGTTCCGTTATTAAGTTTCAGTACCGAATCGCAAGCGGGGCAGAGGTAGTTCAACTCCTTCAATTCGCCGGACCAGCCGCAGTCCGGGCAGTCGGCGGTCAGCGCGGCGATTTCGATCACGATTTCGGAATCTTCGAGTCCAGTTCCGTTAGTCGTCATTTTATACGCGTCTTTGAGAAACTCAGGGACTATTTGCCGCAACGCGCCCGCCACGATTCCGCATTTGCGTAATTTGTTCGGAGCTATTTTTTTGTTTTTCAGCTCCTCCAGCACCGAATCGACGATGCTCGCGCATATTGAAAGCTCATGCATCGGTTTCCGGTCCCGTTATTTCCGCTATGGCCGTTTCAATGTATTGATCGAATTTGGCGGCCAATGTTTCGGAGAGGGTGGAGTCCATCTCCATCGATTCCGGTTGTATCGCCATAATCCGCAACGGCGGTACCGGGTAGCCCAGTTTCTCGGCCAAGTCCACAAGTTTGACCACGTCACCCTCGTGGGTGGATATTCCGGTCGTCTCTTTCCGGGATACAACGTCGTTCACATTGAAGATTCTGTATTCGCCTGGGTTCAAATCGAGAAGACCGCAATCGACGATCAGAATTTTCCCCGTGTCGTCGGCGAAATACGGAAGTATGCTCAATCCATCGTTTCCAGCCTCGATCGCCTCGAATCCGTTTTCCAAACCATTGTCCACGATATGCTCCACGACGCGGAGTCCTATTCCGTCGTCCTGTCTGGCGTAATTGCCGAATCCTATGAGGTATTTGTTCATCATTCTTTGTATGTTACTTGTATAATCAACTAAGCCCTTTTGTTGGCAACTCGCTGGAGCGTCAAATGACGCGGAAGCGGAAGCGAGTTGTCAATAAAAGGG
>JAADHT010000149.1 GCA_013151705.1 Kiritimatiellota bacterium
TGCGTCACCAGATCCCCGCGTCAAGATCTTAATTTTGAAAGTCCGCGAAACTCGCGTTCTTTGTTCACCGCGGTGAACAACCGCGGATCGCGGACTGTTATTTTTGAAAGTTTTCCGGTGGAGACGCCAAGATCGGCCGCCGCTTCGGAAACCCGGAATTCGTGTTTATACAGTGTGTCCATTATTTTCGCCAGGAGTAACGGATAACGCGGATTTCGGAGAGCGATGTCATAGGAGTCCACGCGCGGACTCTCGTCGCAGCGGATCTCCAATGCGATTTTCGCTCTCAATTTACGGAGCGCCGCTCGTTTGTTGTCGTTTTGCGAGCGACTTCCCGCATCTCTCGCCTCCTTGCCGGAGGGGATGTGTTTCAATCTCGCTCCGGAGTATTTCCGGTTGCGTTTCTGTCCGCCCGGTCCGGAAGCCTGGTATTCGTTGAAGACGCAGTTTGAGAGAAATTCTTTGTCGTCCGCCGTCAGCCATTCGTTTCTGGCGGGATCGCTCTCCATTGGAGCTACTCCATATCCTCGTCGAAATCCAAGTCGCTCTCATCCTCGTTCTCCGTCGGCGCGGCTTTGGAGATGTTGTGGGAGTGTTTGTGGTGGTCTTGTTTCTTGTCGAAATATTTCTCGAGTTGGCGATCGGCTTTGGCGACGGCTTTGTCAATCGATTCGAACATGTCGTATGATTCGTAATCCGCTTCGATGGTCAAATGTTTTCCCTGAATGAGTATTTCAACTTTTTGTCTGTTTTTTTCAATATCCAGGATGATTTTAGCGCTTGAAATCTTGTTTCTGCCCTCGATGATTTCGCGGACTTTGCTTTCGGCCTGCTCCTTCATCGCATCGTTCACAAATTCGCTTCTTCCACTCACGATGATACTCATATTACTCACCTCCTGTTTGTTGTAATAGCCAAATTCCGTTTAGCCCCGCGGTAGAACAGGGTGCTTCGCAATTAACTGTGCTAAAAAAAGTCTCCTTGGCGTTCGTTCACATTGTGAACTGCGGCCCCAGATACAACTCTCTGGCCTTCTCGTCGTTCACAAGATTGTCGCTGGTGCCTTCAACCAATATTTTGCCGGCGCACATCAGATACGCTCTATCCACGCAGGAGAGGGTTTCGCGCACGTTGTGGTCCGTGATCAGAATTCCCAAGTTTCTCTCCTTCAACTGTCCGATTATCTGTTGCACGTCGTAGACCGCTATCGGGTCCACTCCGCTGAACGGTTCGTCAAGCATTATGAAGGACGGGTTTGTGACCAGCGCTCTGGTTATCTCCAGTCTGCGCCTTTCTCCGCCGCTCAGCGTCATCGCTTTTTGGTGGCCCAGCGGAGTCAGCTCCAGCTCTTCCAAAAGCTGATCCAAACGCTCTTGCCGCTCCTTGCGCGTCATCTCCATCGTTTCCAGAATAGCCATTATGTTGTCTCTGACCGTGAGCTTTCTGAAAATGGAGGGATTTTGCGACAAATATCCCATTCCCATTCTAGCTCGTTTGTACATGGGCATTTTCGAGACGTCTTGATTTTCGAAATGGACGGAACCCTCGTCTGGACGTATCAGACCGGTGATCATGTAAAAACTTGTCGTCTTGCCGGCTCCGTTCGGGCCGAGCAATCCCACCACCTCGCCTTTGGATACGTGTAGCGAAACCTTGTCCACCACTCGTTTGCCGTGATAGGCTTTCACTAATTCGCGCACATCCAGCAGATAATCGTTTTTCGAGTCGTCATTCATCCGTTTTTTCTTCCTTTTTGTTTGCGGTGGCGGCGTTTATCTTCAATGTGCTGGTGTTGTTATTCCTGCTTTTCACGCTCACTCTTTCGGAATCCACCCAGTATGTTATAATATCGCCCCGCAGAGTGTCTTTACCCCTGCTCAAAGAAGGATTTTCCGATAACGTGATGCTTCCGGCTTTTACGTCGTACACGGCTTTGTCTCCCACTCCTTTCTGCTCTCCTCCTTTGATATCCTTCTCGTCGTAAAGTTTGCGTATGATTATGACGTTTTTCAAGCAAACTATTTTTTTCACTTTGCCGGCGTTTGGATCCGTCTTTCCGTTTTTCTTGGAGTCGTCGGCCTTTTTTGGGGATTTAGGGTTTGCGACCAATGCTCCTATGCCTTTTTTGCCGGCATCGAAGTAAATTATCATTTTTTCGCAGAATATCCGCATGTTCGCGTCGTCCACCTGAACGTTTCCAGTGAATACGGCGATGGATTTCGACATGTCGAAATCCATCGAGTCTGAAGTTATCACGGTCGGCGTTTTTTTCTTGTTTCCGCTTTTTTTTGTGGCCATGCGAGCGAAAAATGACTGAGCGGCGGCGAAGTCGCCCAAAAGGATCGACAACATGATGATGCCAGCCGCCAAATGTTTTTGATGTTTCATTTCATATTACTCCTGATATTGATATACGGTCAAATTTTGCGCTGTCTGGCGCGAGAGTACAACCATGACGAGAAAAACAAGACGATGGCCGCCACCAATACGACGCGTATGCAGATTGTTATGATTTTCGAGTCGTTTTTTCTTCCGGGATTGTTTTTTTTCGGTGTTTTGACGGTTGTCGAGGCTTCAGCCGGTATGGATGAGCCGTTGCCAGTAATATTTTGTATCAGAGGAATCATTTCCGGCTTCAACCGGAGCTTGATCGAAGATTTTTTTTGTTTGCCCGCCAGTTGTTGGCTTCTAATCCTTTTTTCGCGGTTCGACTCCATTTTGCTTTTAATGGTGACTTTCACCTCGCTTCTAAGATGAATTGTTTGAGCGGCCTGGTCGATGTCGAATCCGATTCCATCTAAATCCATCTCCTTGGAACGATATTTTATCCACTTGTTTCCGCTGATCAAATTCGTCGAGCGGTCGTAAACCGCCGAAGGCGTGGTCACCACGCCTTTGACATCGGAAACCGAGACGCCGATCCAGTCGAGTTTGACACCTTTCAGTTCAAAGTTGATGCCAATGGGTTTCGCTTCATCGGCATATAGTATGGCAACGGGAACGGGGCTGTCGTTTTGGTAGACCGGCAGCTTCAGCTTGAACAACGTCATTTTTTCCTGGTCGGTGGTTCCAGCCATCACGAACGCGACGGAACACGACAACGCGAAAAAAGCGATCAAAACTACGCGATATATTTTTGAGCCACATCCGACCATCTGTTTTGTCCCTTTAAAATCCTCTCCACTATTTCTCTGACCGCTCCATGACCGCCCGGCAAAGTTGTTCGAAAATCGCAATATTCGTCCATATAATCAGGGGCGTCCGCCACCGTGGCCGAAACTCCCGTCATTTTAAAGACGGGCACGTCCACCAGATCATCTCCGACATAAAGAAAATCGGCGGCTTTCAAACCGCTTTCCGCCAACAGGCGTTGAAAGGCATCCAGTTTGTCCTTCTCGCCCTCGTAAAAGAAACTCAAACCCAATTCCCCGGCGCGTTTTCTGTTGGCCCCGCTGGCCCTGCCCGAGAGCATTCCAACCTTCAGCCCGCTTCGCAGAGCGAGTTTTATGCCATGTCCGTCTCTGGCGTGGAAAAATTTGATTTCGTTTTCGGTTCCATCGTAGCCGAAGCGAGCATCGGTTAAAACCCCGTCGATATCCAACAGCAACGCTTTCACCCCCAACATTGCCGAATCGCCTTCGGTGGATATGTATTCCTCGTATGTCATCAATGGCTATTCCAATTCGAGATTATGGATTTTCCTCAAATCCTCCAATATAATCCCGGCTGTATCAAAATCAACCGAGTTGGGGCCGTCGGATTTCGCCTGGTCAGGCCGCGGATGCACCTCGAGAAACAACGCGTCGATTCCGACGGCCGCCGCCGCCCTGGCTAAAGGTCTGACGAATTCCCTTCGACCTCCCGAGGCGTTCCCGAGTCCTCCCGGAAT
>JAADHT010000016.1 GCA_013151705.1 Kiritimatiellota bacterium
TTCCATGTTCCAAAACATCAAAAAATTTCAAAACCAATGAGAACGAACTTCCGACTCCCCCTATTTGGGTTTCGCATCCGTCTCTGATTTTTGGTTTTGATGGATTAACCCTTGCATGGGCTCCATTCGAGGTGGTTTGTGATCCGCGAATGTTTCCACCTCTATTCCAGCCGCCTCCTTTTTTCGAAGAGAAAGATGGTATCCCTTCAGTTTCACATCTATGGGATCCCCCAGTGGAGCCACTCTTTCAACAACAATCGGGGAGCCTTTCGTCACCCCCATGTCTAGGAGTCGTTTCCCTATCGCTCCAGTCAATTTTACTTTGGAAATTCTGCCCCGATCACCCGGCTTCAAATCCTTCAAAGTGCTTTTCATACAAACCTTCTCGTGTCGTTTGTTGTTTCTATGTTCCACAAGCAACGCCTCAATGCATTTCTCGCAATTCTCCTGCAATCCGGAGTTATCGCAATAGTACCCGAAACCTGAAACCCATTTAGTTCCTGCGCGAGGGCAAGTTTTGACGAAATCAGCGAAATCGACAAGGCGCTCCAAGGCGATTTTAGGAATTACATGCTCTAATTTGCAAGCCGTTTCGTCCGCCAGTTTTGGAGCGACCAGCAGTACCTCGACGAAAAAATCTCGTATACTCTCATGCCGATGAAACACCTCACTGGCCACTTTCGCTCCGGATTTCGTCAATGTTACCACGTCGTACGGAGTGTAATTGATTAAATCTTTTTCCGCCAAGGAACGAAGAGCGGCAGTGACTGAAGGTTTTCTAACCTTCAATCGTCTCGCGATATCCTTGACCCTGGCCACTCGCTTGTCGGCTATCTCGAGGTATAGTGCTTCAAGATAATCCTCCAAACTCGCTGATAACACCACGCTCATAATAAAACCTTCTTGCTCGCATTAAACTGACTTCTCGACACCATGATAACTCATGACAACAAAGAATATTAGCCGCGACTAACATTTTTCAAGCTCTGAAACTATTTTTTTCCATTTTTTTTGTTTATACTTGATCCGAGTAGGGAGTCTGATCGGAAAGTCAAACTTGAATGTCGCGAAATTGAATTCATAATTTGTCTTTCCAGCATATCTGATGTATCTTCTTTGTTTTAGGCTCTTACTCGTGAAGTCCTGCCATTTTTTGGCAAAACATTGTCTGAGGAGTGACGCAAGACCATTTGCCTCAGGCGACCACTTCTTTAGGGATAAAGGTGGTTGCTTTGCCATTTCGAAGAATTGGAATATGAGAGTCGGTATATGCAGGTTAATCGCATTTGAAATTTGAAAATATGATGAAAAACAAAAACACGTTTTGGATTTTCGCATGCCTCTTGGCGCTCCTGCCTCTGCTCGCCTCGGCTTGCCTCTCGCTGGGGGGGGGACTTCCTCAATCCCGTTGACTTGTTTGTTCCGGACTCTCCCCGTTTCGATTTGTTGGACTTGAGATTCTTCAGAGTTCTGACCGCTTTCACCGTCGTCGGCGCTTTGGCTGTCTCTGGCGTGGCTTATCAGGCGGTTTTGCGCAATTCGTTGGCCGAACCTTTCATTCTTGGAATCAGCGGCGGAGCCAGTGTAGGCGCGGCCGTCGCCATTGGAACGGGCGCGGCGCTCTTCTTGTGTTGAGCATTGTCATGCTTTTAGCGAGAGGGGCTTGAGACGAGTATTCAACCTGAAATCCCGTTAGTGTAACTATGGTGTTTTGTCTTTCTTTTCACGCCTAGGCTCAAAAAACTTTCTTTTTTATATTCAAGCAAGGGTTGATTTCGTCAAAAACATAGTTACATTATACATTTAATGTAACTAGGAGGGCCTATGTCCAGCATCACGCATCACTACAACAAGTCGACCGGAACCACCTACGTTTATTCGGTCGAGAGCTATTGGGACAAGAAAAAGAAGGCGCCGAGGAACAGGCAGGTCTGCATAGGGAAATTAGATCCTGCAACCGGTGCGGTAATTCCGACGAGACGTCGACGAAAAATCATTGAAAGGGCGGTTGCCGCCCCAAGCGTGTCGGCGGCGTGTAAAGTCGCCGGTCCGTATCTCGTTCTGGAATCAATCAGCGAAAAACACGGGATACGCGAATTGCTCAAGCAATGTTTCCCGGAGGATTGCGATCTTATTTCAAGTCTGGTCTATTTCATAGTTCAAAAGGGAGTGGCTCTCTCAAGGGCGGAAGCCTGGAGCGCGGGAACGGCGCATCCCTTCGGAGACGTCATCACAAGTCAAAGAATAAGCGAATTGTTGCGACGACTCACCGAGGACTCAAGGCAACGCTTCATGTCTTTGTGGCTGGCGAAAGCCTTGGAGCACGACTATCTTTGCTACGACATCACTTCAGTATCCTCGTATGCCAGAGGCAATGAATACACCAAATTCGGCTACAACCGCGACAACGACTCGCTGAGACAGATAAATCTGGCTATGCTGTTCGGGCGGAAGAGCGGACTGCCCGCCTACTACCGTCGCCTCCCCGGCAACATCAGCGATGTCGCCACGTTGAAGACCACGGTTAAGTCGTTGGACTTCCTCGGAGGCGCTCCCATGCGCTTTGTTTTGGACCGCGGGTTCCACAGCGAGTCCAATATCAACGAACTCTATCGACGACGCCATAAATTCACCATCGCTCTGCCGGGAGGACGTAAATGGGTTGAGAAAATAATAGACGGCCATTTGGACACCATCGCCTCGCCGGACAACTATATCACATTCGACAAGGACGAGGCTGTCCACGCGTCCACGGAACTCCACAAGTGGGGCGAGGGCAATCATCGAGCCTATATGCACGTTTTCTACAACGCCGAGCGCGCCGCCAGCGATTTCGACACCTTCACCCGCAAACTAATCGCATACAAAAATGAGCTGGAGACAGGGAAAACGGTGGAACAGCATGATGAATTCTATCAGCGGTATCTTATCGTCAAGGAGACTCCCAAGCGAGGAAGGAGAATACTGTTCAATGAAAGTGAGATACAAAAATACCGAAAAAAATACAGCGGGTTCTTCCGCGTCATGTCCAACACGATAAAAAACGCTTCGAGGGCGTTGGAGGTCTATCGAGCGAAAGACATTGTGGAAAACTGTTTTGATGATTTAAAAAATCATCTCGACATGAAGCGTTTACGAGTACATGATTCCGCGGCTATGGACGGTAGATTGTTCCTGCAGTTCATCGCGTTGATTTACATCAGCTCCATACGCGGAACGATTAAAGCGAACGAGAAATTGAAGTATATGACGACAAGAGAGGTGATGGAGGACATGGAGACTCTGGTTGAAATTAAATATTCCGGTCGCTACGGCGAGGTATTCACGGAGCGGTCACCGATTCAGCGACACATTATGAGCGCATTCGGACTTAACTTGTCAACATAGTTACATTTTTTCGGGAATTTAGGATAATAACCTATAATAACGGCGAACTTAATCCAGTCAGTGGCTTTTTCAGAAATGATTTTCAATTCCTCAGGTGAAAATGGACGAGTGTGTGTAGTTTCCTTGGTTACAATTGATTTTTCGATTTTTGAAATAGATTGGAATGGATTGTCAGCCTTCCCTGATCTGATATTTATACGTTTCCATACAACTGACAATTCGGTAAGATATCTGTTATACGATGATGGTTTCAATTTCTTCTGGGCAAAGTAGTCTTGAGCTATTGCCGTGGTAATATCATCCATCCATTGTAATTGAGAATGATGCAATGCAATCCAAGCGAGAAAATTATTGACGATGGTTCGTGTTGTTGATTTCAGGAGCCTCTGAAATCACGAAAAAAATATGGAGCGGCGAATTTCGCCACTGGCATTGCCGCGCAATGCGGTTTTGTGTCATTTTATGCCTTTTCAGTCAGAAAAGCAGTCAATAAGCAGTCA
>JAADHT010000083.1 GCA_013151705.1 Kiritimatiellota bacterium
AATTGCGAGACCAATGAGGTAGCGGAAGTTTCGATGAAAAATGTGTTTCAAAACGGGAGAAGTCTTTTCGACAAGTGTGTCGTTTGGAAAAAAAACAATAGCACTCGCCTATTGTTTGTGCACAGGCAAAACGAAAACGCTATGATGTTACGCATCCCCGAATACGGTTTGTGGCAGTTCAATTTGCGGTCGAAACCGTTTACGGATAAATACCTCGTTTACGACGGACGTATTTCGTGGATTCACCCGGACAACGCCACTCCCGTGATTAAATTATCGGACGGCGCAACGGTCTCGTTGTGCGACTCTAATATCTCCAGCGCCCCTCCTACTTTTCTTTTTGTTGCCAAGAAAGGTGTGCGGAGACTCCCAATAATTTTGGAGAAATACCATAAAACCATTCAAACGCGGTGCGAGCCTCGGACGCTTGTCGCCGCTCCGGAGGGCTTCTACATACTTCTTAGAAGTAATTGGAAGCGCTACCCGGCGTTTTTCTCGAAACGCGATTTGGAAAAGGCCGCTAAAAAATTTCCGCTCTATCCGTATACGAAAATCGTCCCGGCCAAACCGCCTGGCAAATGAATAAAAGAACAAAATACCGAAACAATATGGTGAATTTAAAGGATGGGTTAACAATGCACCGTGGGATCCGGCCGAAGATTCAGGTCGCGCTGTCGACATCGGGCGATTTGGGAAAGAAAATTAAAAAAGATTCGTTTTTTTATTCAAATTGACGCATGAGCGCAAAGATTTCCGCATGAGCGGCGTCTGTTATAAGTGAATGGCGATGGCGGAAACTATGCGCTTGAGCCATTCTACGCTTGTTGAGCTAGTACGGGTAAGACTGAGGGGCAGGCAGCGCTTAGTATTTCGTGGTGAATCCGTTCAATGGAGGGAGGAATGAGAGTCAGTTGTCCAAATTGGATTCGATTAAGGTTTACAGCGTGTTGCATCGTCGTTGTTTGCGTCGCCTTTGGGAACGCGAGTTCCGCGGGAATCAGCGTGACACCGGGGTGTCGGACGTTTTTCGCGGATCGGGAGCACGCGTTTACTATTCGCGCTGCGGGTTTCGCGGAAAAAAAAATGAAATGGAGTTTGCGATACGCCGGGAAAACTCTCGCCGCGGGCGAAGTGGTGGTGCCATCCGACGAAAACGTTGGAATACGTTTTGTTTTCCCTAAACTCGACGTCGGCGTGACGGCCGCTACTGAATTCCGGGTGACGGTGGCGGTTCCCGGTAAGAATGCCGACATTAAAAAGTTGTTGTATTTTTACGGATCCAATCCGTTTGTCGGGTATGAGAAAGCGTTGAAGAGTCTGGGAATATCGGTATGGGAGGCGAATGGAGAGGAAAAACTCTCGGAATGGCTTGAATCGCTTGGCGTTCCGTTCGCGAAAATCGCGGATTTGGAGCAGGGAAGCGGTAAAATTCTTTTGGTTTCCGGAGTCAATTTCGAATCGAATCCTGACGTTTTCAGCGTTTTAGCGGAACTCGCGGCGAAAGGAACGAGGGTTTACGTTTTCAATCCCTCTCCGGGAACCGTCCCGCTGCCTCTGAAAGGAGTGAAATCGATACGCCTGTCGGATTCCGGAATAATCCGCGAAATAGACAAGAAACTGGATGCGGAGGCGTGGGGAAACTCGAGAATAGCGGACTCCAAAATGAGATTGGCGACATTCGCGGACGGCGTGGGGCTCGAACTCGTAAAACAGGCAACTAACGACGGTCGGACGTCAGCCGCCCCCTTTTCCTTTTTCGAAATCCGCGTCGGTAAGGGAAGTCTAACTATGGTGACTTGGAACATTCTGAAAAACACGAATATTTCTCCAACCCCGGCGTTGATACTAAAAAAATGGTTGCTGGCAAAAAATAAGAAGTGAATTCAATATCCAATAAGGAAGAAATAAGAGCATAGAAGAAATTTTTACCATCTCCGTGGCAGAAGGATGTCGTTGTTGATTAGATTTTTTTATAAACAAAAGGAGCAAGGTATGAGGAAGCAAACGATGAGAGTGTTGGGCGTTCTGTCGGTGGCGTTCGGAATCGCGTCCGCGGGTTTCGCGGATGAGAAGGCGGAGGTGGGGAAGGATTCCGCGAAAACCGCGGACAGCGTCTATCCGGTCGCGATATTCGATTTCGCCGAACGCAACTCGAGCGTGCGGGGAATGGGAAAGCAGGTTTCCGATCTGTTGTTCGCTGGACTCGCGGAGAATCCGAATCTGTGGCTTGTCGAACGAAGCGAGATGAAAAAGATACTGGATGAGTCGGAACTCAACCTTTCCGGTATGGTTGGAGCCTCCCAAGCCATCAAAATTGGACATCTCACCGGCGCTAAAATAATCGTTACGGGTTCAGTGTTCAAGGTGGCTGGAAAAACCTATCTGGTCGCGAAGATAATCGGAACGGAAACCAGCCGCGTGCTCGGCAAAAGCGTGAAAGGCAACGAGGGACTCGACAATCTCGCCGAAAAGCTGGCTAAAGCTGTTTCGACCGTGATCACGGGAAAAGCGGATATGTTGGTGGCTAAAGTAAGGACGAAAAAAGATATAGTAGCCGACATCAAAAAGGCAATCGGCGACAAAAAACGTCCGAAAGTGTTTATCAGCGTCACTGAACGCCATATAGGTCAGACCACCATCGATCCGGCGGCGCAGATCGAACTACAATCGATATGCAAGGCTTCGGGGTTTACCGTCACTGAAAACGAGAATGACGCCGACGTGTTGATCAAAGGCGAGGGGTTCGCGGAATTCGCGACGCGCCGGGGCAATCTCGTCAGCGTTAAGGCGCGCTTGGAACTCAAAGCGTTGGATAAAAACGGCGAGATTCTGGCCGTGGACCGCCAGACGGACGTGCAAGTCGGTCTAGCGGAACGTGTCGCCGGCAAACAGGCGCTCCAAAACGCGTCCGCGAAAATCGCGGAGCGACTCCTTCCGAAAATCTGTAAATAATGAAGAAGAGTGTCTACTCACTACTAACTTTCACTAATTGAACATTCTTCGTCGTCTTGGGAGAACTCTTGAAGAACTTCCAGCGAACAATGTATGGTCTTCCGTGTCGTGTCGGAGCGCCATACGGTGTGTCATGAAAATTCAACGCGAGATTTTCGCGTTCGGTTCCGAATGCGGAGACATTTTCTTCGTTAGCGTGAAGTGTTCAAGTTGCTTCTGAAATGCGGAAAGATCACTCCCGAGACGGTCGCCGACAATGAATAGCTGGAGGCATTCCGGGTTCAGCGTTCACAAGAACGTGCTGATAGAAGCGGAAGACAAAGTCGGCTTGGAGGGATTGACGCAATACATCGCGAGATGTCCGTTTAGTCTGGATGAAGTTCACGGAGACCGACCACGTCGTCTATAAGGCGGAGCATCCCGAATGCCGGCGGTTTCCCGAATTCTGCGACGACCGGCTCAAAGTAGGCGTCAACAGAAATTTCCAGATTTTCGACCCGTTGGATTTTATCGCCGCCTGTCCTGCCGTGGCTTTATGCGAAGGCGGAAGAGAACCCCATAAGCCATAGCTCGTAGAGCGACGGCTGAAGCGCGTTCCGAACCGCGGCGAGCACACGATCCACTATTACGGATTCTACAGCAACAAGGCCAGAGGCATGAGGGCGAGAACCGAATCAGCCGATGTCGCCGAAGAAGGCGCCGTTGAGATGCTTGAGAGCGACACGCCGTTCCGGAAAGTCTGCCGTTCGCGTTGGGCGGCGATGATAAAGAAGGTGTACGAGGTTGATCCTCTGGTGTGCCCGAAATGCGGCGGCGGACGAATGAGAATCATCGCCTTCATAGAACCACTAGCATCCCATAGGATGTGATGATCATTGACAAAAGGACGATTCA
>JAADHT010000174.1 GCA_013151705.1 Kiritimatiellota bacterium
AGATCGGAGACCGTTTCGGTGTGTACGGATTCACCGGAAGCGGTCGTGAGAACGCCGAGTATTTTGTATTCAAAGATTTTGCCGACAAATGGTGCGATGAAACAAAAAAACATTGCTTTCAGCACATCCCAGAACATCCACGAGAATCGGAGTGGCCTTGCGACATACTGGGAAAAAATTACAGGATGTTTCCTCTAAAAAAAATTGATTCTGATCATAACCGACGGCAAACCGATGGATGCCGAATACGAACACGGCAACAGATACGCCCAATATGACATTCACAGGGCGAATATGGAGAACTTGCGGAACGGGATAGACTCGTTCTGCATTTCCACCGAGGAGAACGAATTGGAGGAGTTGGAGATAATGTTCCCAAATCGTCGTTTTATGATAATCAAGAGTATGAATGATTTACCGAGGACGCTATCGCGCGTCTATTTGAAATTAACGTGAGTTGCAGTGTCGAGAGTATATGGAGTTTGATTGTATGAAAATCACAATTGCAAGCGGAAAAGGCGGTACGGGTAAAACTACTTTCGCCGTGAATTTGGCGTATTTGTTGGGAAAGAACGGAAAAAACGTGGCGTTGCTGGATGGCGATGTGGAGGAACCGAACGACCACCTGTTTATCCCAAAATGCGATATGGGGGAAGATGCGGTTACGGTGCTCAAACCGTCCTTGGATCAATCAAAATGCGTAGCGTGCGGAAAATGTGTGGAGGCATGCGGATACAACGCGTTGGCGCTCGCCCGCGGAAACCTGATTATGTTCAACGAACTCTGCCACTCCTGCGGCGCGTGCTCGTATGTCTGTCCAACGAAAGCGTTAACTGAAAATGAAACGCCGATTGGAAAGGTGCTCCATGCCGAAGCGACTTCCGAACGACCATTTTTCTTCGCTTATGGCATCTTGAACATCGGAGAGGCGCTGGCGCCGAGAGTGGTGCAAGATTTAAAAAAACACGAACAAACCGATTCTATAAATATTTTGGACGCCGCTCCCGGCACGGCTTGCCCAGTGGTCGAGGCGTTGAGCGGAGATGTGGTCTCGGTGTTGGTCACTGAGCCGACCCCATTCGGTCTTAATGATTTGGAGTTGGCGGCGGAACTATCGCTGGATCTCGAAAATCCAACTGGCATCGTGATCAATCGTTCGGACGGCGAAGATGCGATAATCGCGGATTTCGCTAAAAAACGCGGAATTCCAATACTAGGACGGATTCCATTCGACAGAAAATACGCTGAAACTTATTCCAAAGGCGAAATCCTGATTGATCATCATCAGGAGTTGCACGCGGTATTCGCGGATATCTTCGAAAACATCGAAGATCTCGAGAAAAGCGAGCCGGCCGCGAAGTTCGCGGTCGCGAAAATAGCCAAATCAAATACCTCCGTCGATTTCGAGTCCGGCGACGCGGACGACTATCGCGAAGTCGTCGTGCTCAGCGGCAAGGGTGGCACTGGAAAAACAACAGTCGCATCCTCGCTCGCGAAACTCGCGGACGATAAAGTAGTGTTCGACGCTGATGTGGATGCCGCCGACTTGCATCTGCTGCTCAAACCCGAAATTTTGAAACGCGGAGAGTTTTCAGGTAGCGATGAATATCTTATTGATCCGGCTGGATGTTGCGGATGTGGTCGCTGCGCGGCCCTGTGTCATTTCGACGCAATTTCCCTCGATGGTCCGGGAAATGATATTATCGGCATGACCTATCGTATCGATCCGTTAACCTGCGAAGGATGCGGTTTGTGTAAGCGGATATGCCCAGTGAACGTCATAACCTCCAAGCCAGCACACACAGGAGATTGGTTTACAGCTAAAGCGAACGACGCTCCCATGGCTCATGCGAAACTTGGAGTCGGAGCCGAAAACTCCGGAAAACTTGTCGCTAAAACCCGCGACGAAGCCGCGAATCTCGCGAAAGAGTTCAAGAGATCGCATATCATTGGCGACGGACCTCCGGGAACAGGATGCCCGGTCATCGCATCGGTGACAGGAGCCGATTTGGTGCTGCTCGTGACCGAGCCGACCGTTTCCGGAGCGCACGACCTGCGGCGCGTGATGGAACTCCTGCGCCATTTCTCGGTCAAATCACTGGTTGTTGTGAACAAGGCGGATCTTAATGCGGAAATCGCGGCGGAGATACGCTCGGAAGCGGAAAAATTGGGTTCGAAAGTGATTGCCGAAATTCCATTCGACAGAAACATCCACGATTCTCTCATGAAGGGAATGACGATCGTGGAATACGGTAAAGGCGAAGCCGCTAAAGTTATCTCCGGACTTTGGGAGAAGATCACAGACGAACTCTAGAGCTAGTTGCAAAAATTGGAACTGATGTTTTGTCATGCTGGATTACCGCCTGCCGACTTTGCTTGCCTTGAGGGAGTCGAAGGATGTCGGTGCTGAGACAATGCGCGCATTATAAATAAGGGATTGAAATATGTCTGATGAAAAGCAAAATGGTAATTGCGCAAGTTGCGCGTCGAAAACTTGCGCCGCAAAAAATACTCTCGACGGCGAATCGCCGGAAGAGTATGCTGAAAGAATGGCGCTTTGCAGTCGTTTGTGCGAAATAAAACACAAAATATTAGTGCTTTCCGGCAAGGGCGGCGTGGGGAAAAGCACGGTGGCAGCGAATCTCGCGGTGGCGCTGAGTGAAACTGGTGCCAAAGTCGGTTTGTTGGATATCGACATTCACGGACCGAGCGTGCCAACGATGTTCGGGTTGACAGACGCCTCCGCGCGGCCTGGAACTACGGAGAATTCAATTTCACCAATAATAATTGCTGAAAATTTAAAGACGATGTCGATTGGTTTTCTCCTTCAAAACAAGGACGACGCTTTGATTTGGCGCGGGCCGATGAAGATTGGTGTCGTCAAGCAGTTTCTCAAGGATGTGGAATGGGGAGAGTTGGATTATCTGATCGTCGATCTGCCTCCCGGCACCGGCGACGAGCCATTAAGCATCTGTCAGATGATAGACGACATCGACGGAGCAGTCGTAGTCTCCACTCCCCAGGAAGTGGCTCTCGCGGACGTGCGGAAATCGATAAACTTCTGCGCGAAGCTCAATTTGAAAGTCCTTGGCGTGGTCGAAAATATGAGTGGCTTCCAGTGCCCGAAATGCGGTGAGGTGGTTGACATTTTCAAAAGCGGCGGAGCGGAGAAAATGTGCGCGGAGATGATGGTTTCTTTCGCCGGCCGGATTCCGTTGACACCGGAGATAGTGGAATCCGGCGATGCCGGAACATTGGCGGAAGGGTCGAATCCGAAAGTATTGGAGCTTTTCTGCCCGATTATCAAAAATCTTTTGGATGTGGATATCGACAAAAAATGACGATAAATCTTGAAATTGCACGATGAGAAAATTTGACAAGAAAAAAATCCTCACCATTTCGGTGGCGCATCTGTTTCACGACATATATCCCGCGTTCTTCGCGCCAATGCTGCCGTTGCTGATGACGAAATTCGGGCTAACTTTGTCGGATGCCGGAATCTTGGATGCCACCAGACGAGTACCATCTATGCTAATGCCTGTTGTTGGCTACATCGCCGACAAAAAATCGATGAAATACATGTTGATACTAACCCCTGGCGTAACTGCGGTGACGATGAGCCTTCTTGGGGTGGCTCCGTCGTATTTCATCCTGATTGTGCTGCTTTTTCTCGCAGGTCTAAGCACCGTCTGCTTTCATATTCCCTCACCGGTGCTGATCAAGTTCCTCTCGGGCGACCAAGTCGGCAAAGGGATGAGCTATTATATGACGGGAGGAGCCGTGGCAGCGACGATCGGCACACTGCTCACGTCG
>JAADHT010000032.1 GCA_013151705.1 Kiritimatiellota bacterium
GGAAATACCAACGTCATCGGCGTTTATGATAATTGACATGCGCAGTCTCGTATTCGCGGTTCGCTGGATTCTCGCGGATCCAGGTTTAGGGCCTTGAAACGAAAAAACCGGCATGAGCCGGCTTTTTCTATTTCGTGAACAGATTCCACAAATTTCAAATTGTCGCTTGAATCAGCCGCCGCTTTCACGGATATTCCGAACCGAATGAAATTCCGACGCGAATCAGAAAAACCGCAAAACAGGGTCAAGCCGTCACGACATTGACTGTTCTAGTGTTCTTGTTGAATTCCACGATTCCGTCTTTCAATGCGAAGAGCGTGAAATCCCGTCCGCATCCAACGTTTTTACCTGGATGGAATTTCGTGCCGCGTTGGCGCACTATGATTCCGCCGGCGCGAATCGCCTGGCTGCCGAACACCTTCACTCCAAGCATTTTAGGATTGCTGTCACGCCCGTTTCTACTGGCGGATTGTCCTTTCTTATGTGCCATAGCTATATCTCCTCGAAAAAATTAAACAAAACACGTTCCAGCGCTAAACGCCAGCAAATCACAGTCGAGCGTTGGTCGCAAGCCCGAACACAAGGGGAGAGACTATAAAAGGCTGTTTGAAAATTGCAAGCGCTTTTTTCAAACTTCGCCATTTTTTTTCAACTGTGTTTGAATTTGCGGGTATATAGGCCATATTCGTCAGTCTTTGGCGCTTTGAGGAGTCGATACCACCCGAGGCGCTTAGAGTCAACTGGCTCAACAGTGATGTTTATCGCGGTGGCCCCATTGGTCGGCTGCTCGCTATAAATTGCCAATAAGATTAATGAAGAGGGATTTACAATGGCTAGAATTCATCAAACAGCGGTTGTGGACGGTGCTGCTGAAATAGCGGAAAACGTTGAGATCGGCCCGTTTTGCGTGATCGGACCCGACGTGGTAATTGGAGAAGGCTGCAAACTCGTTTCCCATTGCTCCGTCATCGGGCATACGACTTTGGGCGAAAACAACACAATGTTCCCATTCGTCTCCCTTGGCACCGCTCCGCAGGATCGCGAATTTGAAGGGCGCGTTTCATATTTGCGAATAGGTTCGGGCAATATTTTTAGAGAGGGCTTCACCGCCAACTGCGGGACCATGCCTGAAACGGAAACCGTTATCGGAAACGATTGTTTTTGCATGACGAACAGTCATGTCGGCCACAACTCTAAAGTTGGCGACAGGGTGGTGTTGGTGAACGACGCTTTATTGGGGGGATACACCGAGGTCGGCGACAACGCGCTTTTAGCCGGTTTGACGGCCGTGCACCAGTTCTGTCGGGTGGGAACACTCGCGATGATAGGTGGATGCTGCGCCATCTCGAAGGATCTTCCGCCGTTTATGACATGTTTTTCGAGACACAACACCGTCAGCGGGCTCAATTTGGTCGGAATGAAACGCAGCGGAATGAATCTCGCCACGATTCGTATCGTCAAAGAGCTTTACAGGCTCTTTTACAGAAGCGGGCTCAACGTTTCTCATGCGTTGGAGCGTATAGCCGCGGAATTGGAGCCTATTCCGGAGGTGTCGGAATTCACCGAGTTTGTGAAGAATTCCAAAAGAGGAGTGTTGCCGGGTAAACAGGATCATCGCCACCAATTCGATTGAAATACGGTTGTCGTGGTGAACTCGATAGTATGGGAGTTTGTTTTTTATTAGCGTATTAGCGGCTAATTTTGATTCAGTCCTGGCGATGGCCGGGTAGGTTCATGGCATTTCGACGTTTTTTCGAGGAGAATTAGATAATTATGGCGGTTGGAACGATAACACAGAAAATAGTTCACGCTCACTACATTTCGGGAGAAAAGCGTGTTGGCGCGCAAATCATGGTGAGGATCGATCAAACACTAACCCAGGACGCCACCGGAACGATGGCGTATCTGGAATTGGAATCGATTGGCGTGGAGCGGGTTCAAACCGACCTTTCCATTTCATACGTTGACCACAATATGATGCAGAACGGGCCGGAAAACCGCAACGACCATCTCTATCTGCAGTCCGTCGCCGCCGCGAAGGGAATTCTCTTCTCACGACCTGGAAATGGGATATGCCATCAAGTTCATCTCGAGAGGTTTGGCGTGCCGGGAGCGACATTGCTGGGATCCGATTCGCATACGCCCACCAACGGCGGAATCGGGATGATGGCGATCGGCGCGGGTGGCTTGGATGTCGCTATGGCGATGGCGGGCAAACCATTCACGATGATCTATCCGAAAGTCGTAGGAGTCAAGCTCACGGGAAAGCTTCCGGAATGGGTGGCCGCGAAGGACGTCATACTTAAACTTCTGGAGATAATGACCACCAAAGGGAATGTTGGCTCTATCGTCGAGTATTTCGGTCAGGGCGTTTCCACCCTCTCCGTTCCCGAACGCGCCACGATAACCAATATGGGAGCCGAGCTCGGTGTGACCACCTCCATTTTCCCCTCCGACGACAAGACGCTGGAGTTTTTGACCGCCCAGGGAAGAAAGGATGGGTGGAGCGGGTTGAAAGCCGATGATAACGCGGAATACGACGATGTGATCGAAATAGACCTCTCCTCCCTGGAACCGCGGGCGGCCTGCCCGTCGAGTCCCGACAACATAAAAACCGTCGCGGAGCTGCGGGGCGCCAAGGTCGGACAGGTCGTTATCGGCTCCTGCACGAACAGCTCGTACAAAGATTTGATGATGGTGGCGGCAATTATGAAGGGACGTGTCGTCAGCGAGAATCTCACCTTCGCCATAGCTCCCGGCAGCCGCCAGGTTTTGGAGATGCTCGCCGAAAATGGAGCGTTGGCCGATTTGATCGCTTCCGGAGCGAGAATCCTCGAGGCGGGTTGCGGAGCCTGCATTGGGCAAGGTCAAAGTCCGTCGAGCGATTCGGTGACTGTGCGGACGTTCAACCGGAACTTCGCCGGACGGACGGGTACGAAAGGCGATCAAGCGTATCTCGTGAGTCCGGAAACGGCGGCGGTCACCGCGCTTCTGGGAAGGTTCGCGACGGGGGACGAACTCGGGATTCCGTTGCCGAAGATACCGGGTGTGGCGGAATTCAAAATCGACGATGCGATGATAATCCAGCCGCCACCAGCCGGAACTTCCGTGGAGATAATAAGAAAGCCCACGATTGGCGACCCTCCGTCGAACGGTCCTTTGCCAAAGAATATCGACGGCCGCGTCGTCATAAAAGTTGGCGACAAGATAACAACCGACCACATTATGCCGGCTGGAATTCACCTGAAACTTCGCAGCAACATACCCGAATACGCGAAAGTCGTGTTCGAATGCTTCAACAAGAAAGAAAAACCGACTTTCGCCGAGAGAGCGTCGGCCATTCGTGATTCCGGAACGCATGGCGTTATAGTCGCCCGCGAGAGCTACGGACAGGGCTCCTCAAGGGAACATGCCGCGATTTGCCCGATGCACCTCGGAGTCAAAGTGGTGTTGGCATTCTCCATCGAGCGTATACACGCCGCCAACTTGGTCAATTTCGGAATAGTTCCGCTGTTGTTCGTCGATCGGGATGACTGCGATAAATTGGAGGAGGGAGCCGTCATTCGATTCAACGACATCGTTTCGCAACTCTCTCCGGCCGGAACAGTGGCCGCGGAACTCGCGGACGGAACGGAAATAAAGCTGAAACACACCCTCTCGGAGGACGATATAGAGATATTGAAAGCCGGTGGCCGGCTCAATATTTGAGGTGGATTTGAATCCTCGCGGATCCATATTCAATCATAAAAGCCAGTTGCGAAAGTATGAGAGCGCGGTCGTTCAGACTTTCGCAACTGGCTCATAATATAATTTGGGACGGGAAAAACAGGAAAAGTTTAGATGCTTGACGACAGAGATTATATGAGAATGGGCAAAGCTCCCTTCAGGAGTCGTCCTCCGGTTCGCTCATCGGGAATGAGCGCCGTCAAAACGATAATACTCGCGAATATCGCATGTTTCCTCGTTCAACTGGCGTATCCGGCCTTCACTGAGAACTTCGACTTGGTCGGCGCGAAAGTGCTGAACGGCGAGGTGTGGCGGCTGATCACGAGCGCCTTCCTCCACGACGACAGATCCATCTTGTCGTTTCACTTGATTTTCAACATGTGGGGTGTCTATCTTTTCGGATCGATGCTTGAGAACCGTATAGGAAAGGCCCATTTCTACTGGCTTTATTTCATCAGCGGAATCTCCGGCTCCCTGCTATGGACGTTGTTCAATCAAAACAACATTCCATGTATCGGGGCTAGCGGCGCTCTTTTCGGCCTTATTGTCGCGGCTACGATGTTCTTTCCCAACCAAGAACTCGTATTGTTGTTTCCGCCGATCCCGATGAAATTGAAAACGTTCTCAATAGTGTTTATTCTGCTGGCGATTTTCTTCGTTACGGGAGAAACCGACAAAGGTGGAGCCTTTGGAAACATCGCGCATCTAGTCCATCTCGGCGGTGCCTTGGGCGGTTACATTTTCATAAAAATATTCCATTCGGCCGGCATAGCATGGGATATATTTCCGAAGTCGAAAAGTCGTTCCCCCTACAAAGCTCCTTCCGGTTGGAGTTTCACCGGCTCAAGGGATGAAACGTCGGACGCGTTCGGCGACTCGCCCGTCTCGCAGAAGGAGTTGGACCACTTGTTGGACAAAATTTCCATGCAGGGAATCAACAGTCTTTCCGACGAAGAGCTTGAAAGACTGCGAAAAGCCCGCGAGCAAATGAGCGGCAATTCCTAACGCCGCGGACTCTCCAGTCATCACCTGCGACGTCGTCGGCTGTTTTCAAGTTGTGTCGCGGGCATCCCGACCGCGCCCCTCGCTTTTCCCCTCATAATATTTTTAGGGCTGACAGTTTACCCGCCTCTGGCGGGCCCGTAATTCCATAGCCCGGGGTGAAGCCCTATCTAGACCCTATTCGAAAAGGTATCACAGCCATGCTGATGCGGACGAGCGCCGGATTTGGCCCGGAAATCGGATATTCGCCGCTGTTTCTCTTTGATTGCGATTTTAGGTGTTCCGCCGACTCGGAGGATTTCCTGAAAGGCCTATGGCAAACAATACGCGCCTTTGTCTCGTAAAGTCAAGAATTTAACCACTAACCAACACTGACGGAATACTGACAAGAGATCGTAGCTTGCTCAAAGCGCCGATCCTATTTTTGTGTTAGTGCTTTGTTAGTGAACGTTAGTGTTTGAAAATTCGCACCCATTATGGATTATGGGACGTTATCCCAGGAATTCCTCTCGATTGACCGGAGTTGGAATGACCGGGGCGTCCGAGAGTTTTTCTTTGAGAAGATCCAGTTCGACCGGTCCCGCCTCAAGCGGCATGGCCACTTGGCCGCCGTTGGCCGCGGAGCGCAGGATGCCCATCATCGCCTCGAATCCCATATACGCGTTGCCGAAGCGGCATTGATGAACCTTTGAATCGTCGTCAAGCCATTCCGCCATCTCCCGAATGTAGGGAGGCATATCCAAATCGTAGTTCATCGCTCCGTCGCCGCTTTGAACTCCGTCTTTGGTGACGGCGCGCCAGCCGCCGTTGGTCAGCACCTCGGCGAAACCTTCGGTGCCTTTTACGCCGATGCAGTTTTTACCCCACCATTTCTGGACTTCAGGTTGGTCGGGAGCGCCGGCTCCACATTCGACATAGCCCCGAACGCCGTTGGCGTACTGAATGATTCCGGTGACATAGTCGGGCGAGGGATGGTTGTCGTTCATTTTTCCTTTTCCGGCGGCCTGCCCCATCACCCATTCGGGAGCGGAATAACCGTTGTACCAACCCATGTAGTCGAGCATATGGGTCATCATATGCGTCATCCAGCCCGTTGCCGTGGCGTAAACCGTGTTGATTCTTCCGAGAGCGCCGCTTTCAGCGATCTCCTTGACCTTCTGGTAATGCGCCCCGTAACGGTGTTGATGGCTGACAACGGCTTTGATTCCGGACTCGTCGATGAGTTTCTTCATCTTTATTGCTTCGTTCATATTTTCAGCGACCGGTTTCTCAAACGCCACCATTTTGGCGCCGCAATCCACGGCGGTTTTGACCAAATCGTAGCGGATCGCCGGCATCGTGCAGAAACAAAAGAGATCCGGTTTGACTTCGGCCGCCATCGCGGCGGCGTCGGAACCTTTGAGCACATTGGTCAATCCGAGTGTTTCGGCCGCCGAGTCAAGCATTTCCGAGCTGATGTCGCAGATACCCGTGACTTCGAAATTTTCATTGGCTTGGAACGCGGACGCGTGATGTTTTCCGCGTTTACCCATTCCGACCACCATCACTTTGTATTTCGCCATTTTCAGAATCTCCTTTTTATGCAGTAAAAAAAAGAGCGGGAGCCGGATGTCCGGTCCCGCTCGGGATAATTGCCTAATTCGAATTTTGACATTCGAATTTTAAAAGCTTTCAAGAAGCTTTATTTACTGAGCGCTATCCCACTCGAGAACCTTTTCGACCACATAGTCGGCCTCTTCCTGAGTCAACTCGGGATAGAGAGGCAGGCTTACGCATGAATCCGCGTTGCGCTCGGCGTTTTCGAATGTGCCGTGGAAAGAGTACTCTTTCCCCCACGGGAAACCGTCCTGTTGATGGATGGCTATGGAGTAGTGCGTCTTGGCGTCGATTCCGTTCTCTTTGAGGAAATCAACCATAGCGTCGCGTTTGGAGGGATCGTTCACCTCCAAAACATACAGATGGAACACATGACGGTATCCGGGGCGAACGGTTGGCAGACGGAAGTTTTTCGCTCCAGCGAGTTTCCGCGTGTACTGTCCGGCCCAAGCTATGCGCTGGTCGGTCCATTTCGTGATATGCTTGAGTTTCGCGCTTACAACTCCAGCCTGAATGTCGTCCAGACGGCTGTTGAAACCTTGGGAGTGGTGATTGCGAGCGTCGGAACCGTGGTTGCGAAGCTTTCTGATTTTAGCGTCGATATCGGGGTTGTTCGTGAAAACAGCTCCGCCGTCGCCGAAACAACCGAGGTTTTTCTGAATGATGAAACTCGTGCAGACCGCGTCGGATAGCTCGCCTTGCTTGAAGCCGTCGCCATAACCGTCGATACCTTGAGCGTTGTCTTCGACAACGAAAAGATTGTGTTTGTCGGCGATTGTTCTGATCTCTTTCATCGGAGCGCACTGTCCGTAGAGATGCACAGGGAGTATCGCTTTCGTTTTATCGGTGATGGCGGCTTCGATTTTAGCGGGATCGATGCAGCGGGTGTCCTCGTCGCAATCGACGAATACCACTTTGCATCCTACTATCCATGCGGCTTCGGCCGTAGCGAAGAAGGTGTTGGGATGCGTGATGACTTCATCGCCGGGGCCTACGCCGAGAGCGATGAGAGAGAGGTAGATGGCGTCCGTTCCATTTCCCACTCCGATAGCGTATTTCGTCCCCATATACGCTTTCAACTCTTCTTCGCACTTTGATAGCATCGGCCCCATGACGTAGCTGCCGCTTTCAAGAACGGTTTGGATGTTGCCGTCGATTTCGTCTTTGATGTTGTGGTACTGCCTCACGTGTCCGTAGAATCCAACTTTCATAGCGTCGTCTCCTTTTGCCGCAACGTCTTGACCGTTGCCTGTCAATATTGTCATCGAGATTGTTCGGTATCGAACAACGAGCGCGAGGCGGTAATCTACAGCGGTTTGCCGATCCGTCAACAACACTCTCCAAATATTTTCACGTTTTTTTCAACAACCAGCTTGGATTGTCGACGCGACACGCCGCGTTCCGAAATTTGGAAAGGATTATGAGCTTCAAACGTTTGATAAAAATCTTGGAGGGAATATCTTAACTGACCGGAGACGAATAATCGGCTTCAAATGAGAATATGGAATTGTTTGACCATGACGAACACTGCGGATTCCACAAATGATAGAAAAGGTGTGTTCATAACGTTCGAAGGACCCGAATGCGCCGGAAAGACGACGCAGATAGCCTTGCTTAAGCGACGTTGCGACGAGCTGGGCCGGAAAACTCTCGTCACACGCGAGCCGGGCGGCACGGAGATAGGAGAGGCGCTTCGCAACATCGTCAAGCACCATGTTGGAGATACAGCCGTAACCGACCATGCCGAACTGCTGCTCTTCTCGGCCAGCCGCGCGCAGCACGTTGAGAAAAGGATAATTCCCGCCTTGGAGGCGGGCTACGTGGTCATATGCGACCGTTTCATAGATTCCACGACCGCATATCAGGGCTATGGCAGAGGCTTGGACCTTGAATTCATAAAAACTTTGAACGCGTTCGCCGTGCGGGGATGCGTTCCTGACATAACCATACTCCTAGACCTTTCGGCGGAGGAAAGCCACGAGCGGGGACAAAAACGCGAGGAGACGCTTTTCGTCGAGGACAGAATAGAGTCGGAGGAGATTGATTTCCACCGCAGAGTCAGAGACGGTTTTATGAAATTAGCCGAATTGGATTCTGAAAGGGTGAAAGTCGTCTCGGCCGTGAATTCGGTGGAGAAGATCGAGCTGGAGATATTCAGGTATGTGGCCCCTTTGATTGGTTGACGGATTTATGGATTTATTTGAAAAAGTTCAAAAGGATTTTCCCGTTCAAACAGCGGCGGTGATCAACGCCGAGCGCAACGGCAGGCTTTCGCACGCCTACATAATCCACAGCGACGATGAGCTGACGCGTTCCGATTTTTCCACTTTCATCGCCTGCGTGGCCGCATGTCCGAACTCCTCCGATGGTCGTCCCTGCGGCGTCTGCGACATCTGCGCCCAACTCGCGAACGGTATTTATCCTGAGCTGTTCTCGCTTATGCCGGAGTCGAAATCCCGCAAGATCATCATAGGTAAAAATTCCGACGAACCAGGCACCATGCGATGGTTTCAAGACAATTTCCACCTGACGAGCGTGAGCGGGGGAAGAAAAAAAGTCGGAATAATCCACGATGCCGACTGCGCCAACGGAGAATCGCAGAACGCGTTTCTGAAAACTTTGGAGGAACCACCCTCGGCGTCGATTTTTCTCTTGAACACCGAGAAACCATTGTCGTTGCTGACCACCATTCGGTCGCGCTGTCATTCGATTTCCCTGTTGCGAAACCAGTGCGACTATCAATTCGACGGTGTCCAGGCGATCACCGCCGCGCTTTTCAATCTGCAGATCTGCGCAAGCGACCGATTGTCGGCAGGCGAGGCTGCGGCCACGGTTCTTCTTGACGTATCCAGCTCGTTGAAGAAACAGGCCGAGGCGCGCGTCGCACCCAAATGGGAGGGCGACATCGCCAAGATGACCCTTGCCCGCGACGAGGCCGACGGCAAGGTGGAGGAGCGCCACTGGAATTCAATGTTGAAAATGTTTTGCGAGCGGTGCGATTCCGCCGGCACCGCCGAGTATTTAGGGTTGCGAATGGTTTTCACCAGCCTGATCCACACTTGGTTCGCGCAGACTTATCAATTATCCTGCGGAGCGGAATTAAACGATCTTTCCGCCCCCTTCCTGTACGACGGCTTTGATATCGGCAAATTGAATCTGCCCGAGGAAAAGGCCTTGAGACATCTGCGCAAAGCCGAGGAGTTGCTGGCCAATCTGCGGTGGAGCGTCAACGAGGAACTCGCCTTCCGGGAGTTCTGCGTCTCCCTCGCTGTCGCCTCCTGAACTTCTTCTTCCCTTTTAAGCGATAAGAATTGTTCCATCGTCAAACAAGAATTTGAGAACTATGACGCGGTCGTACGGCTGTAAAGTCGGGGAGGGGCTTGAAAAGCGTCGCTATAAAGCTGTAAAAAAGGTTTTTAACATGCAGGAATATTGATCGCGAGGAATTAACGATGACACCATTTTATTTTCCCGTTTCCTCTTTCTTGTTTCGTGAAACGAATATTCCTTCAGAAATCCGCTCAATTAGTGGACAAATCTTGAATTCCCGGAGTCAGTGTGTAAATTGTCTCGTGTCGGGGGAATGGCGAAGAACTACGAAGGCGGAGGTTTTTAATGTCGAATGGCGGAAAAATGGCGGTTGTGCTCGGCGCGTCGCCGAAAACCGAAAGATACTCGAATATGGCTGTTGCATTGCTTTTGGAAAAGGGATTCAACGTCATACCCGTCAATCCGGCCGGAGCGGAGATACACGGGCTCGATTCAGTGAAATCACTCGATGAGATCGGGGTTTCGGTCGAGATTCTGACGATGTACGTCAACGCCAAGCGTTCCTCGGAAATGACGGATTTGATTTTCAAACTGCGTCCGGGGAAGGTGATCTTCAATCCGGGAGCCGAAAACGACGAATTGGCCGCGAAACTCGCGGATGCCGGGATCAAGACGGAAAACGCTTGCACGCTGATCCTGCTGAACACTGGACAGTTGACGGCGGAATGACTCGGTTTATTTTTTTGAGATTTGGAGATGAATATGGGACAATCGATTAAAAATCTGGATAACGACACGTTGCTTGTGGCTCCCTCGATTCTCGCAGCGGATTTCGCGGATTTGGGTGCCGATATACGCCGAGTAGAGAAGGCGGGAGCGGACATCGTGCACATCGACGTTATGGATGGACATTTCGTGCCGAACATCTCATTGGGGCCGCCGGTCGTGAAATCCATAAGGAAAGTTACAAATTTGCCGTTCGACACCCACCTGATGATTTCGGAGCCGCGAAAATACGCCGAATCCTTTGCGAAAGCAGGTTCGGATCACATAACCTTTCATCTGGAGTCGGAGGGCGATCCCAAGAAAACCATCGACCTGATTCGCTCGCTGGGATGCACCGTGGGGATTTGCCTTAAACCTAAAACCTCCGCGAAACTGGTTCTCCCATTCCTGGAACTGATAGATATGGTATTGGTGATGACCGTCGAGCCGGGATTCGGCGGGCAGTCTTTTATTGCTGACATGATGCCGAAAGTCCGCGAGATCCGCGACGCGATAACCGCGGAAAATCGGAAGACGCATTTAGAGGTGGACGGCGGAGTAGACGCCGACACCGTGGGCGAGGTCTTCGCCGCCGGAGCGAATATGATGGTTGCCGGAACCTCGGTGTTCCGCCATCCCGAAGGCGCGGAATTCGCGATCAACGCGTTGAAACGCGTAGCTGAATAGTCGATTGACGAAATTATTTGGGACTTAATCTGTACCGTTCTCCCGATTAAACCGCGGAGCAGTGAAGTTTCCATCACTCGGAGCTTGCCGTCATGGCGTTCGGTGGATTCGTCCGCTGAATATGCGAATGACAAGACATTTGGAGAATTGATTTTCCCGGAGAGACTTCATTCAGATAAAAATTCACGCTCTTTGTCCGGTATTCGCGAAACCCGCGGCTAATCGGAGGAACACAAGCGCGGCGGCGGCTATTCCAAGGACTACGAGTGCGAGTCCCGTCCAGGGAATGGCCGACGCGGAATTCAGCACCGCGGGAAGTGCCGCGACTCCCGCGGAGACGATCCCGGCGAGGAGTCCGAAGCACACAACCGCCGCTCCCTCCAGCGTCAACAGAGACTTGATCCGTCTATCCGGGAAACCCAACGCGTTCAGCAAGGTGAATTCCAGTCGTCGTTCGATCGCGCTTCGCGCCGCCAGAACGCCGAATCCGGCGCAACCAACCAACAGTCCGAGTCCGCCCAGCGCCATGAAAATGGAGAGGTAGGTGTTCTCGACCACCCGGAACCGCGAAAGTCGCGCCTCGCAGGTTTCGACGACGGCTCCGTACCGTCCCAATGATCGGCGAAGCGCCTTCGCGATCTCCGCGGTCTTCCCGCTCGGGCAATCGACTAGCATCACGCGAATTCCACCCGCTTCGCCGAACAGCGTTCTGAAAACCGGCTCGTCGATCAAAACGTATCCTTGGAAAATCGAGGGTCTCAACGCCCCTTCGAGAACGAGTTCGACTGGCTTCGCGTTTTCTCTTTCAATTTTGAGAGCCTCGCCGATTTTCTTTTTCAAGCTCCAAGTGACCACCTCGTCGTCAGCGACCGCCGAGGCTCGAAGCGATTCGACCGGAGATTTGCCATCTTTTAGGCGGAGTGTCCACCGCGGCTTCGCTCTTTCAGCGATTCTCGCCCAATTGTTACCCGCGGTTCCACTCAAACCTTGCCAGGCGGCGGCGAAGGAGAAGGCGTTCAGCACGGCGAATTTTGGAAAGAGCACTCCCAAAATAGCTGGTTCGACCGCTGAATTGAGGTTTAGACAACTCGCCTCGTCCCCCTCGCGCAGGCGCATCGTGATAAACTCAACATCTTTGAAAAGCGTTTCATCGAAACGCAAGGCGGAGCGGCCTTCGACGGTGTTCGGATCGTCTGTAATCGGTATGGCCAGCGTGACGAACAATTCGAATCCACCGGTTCCGGACGAGCGCTCCGCCGGAGACGAGCCCGCGCCGCGGCGGTTCAACACGACGGCGAACGTCAGAAACATTCCTAGCGAGAGCAACAGTATGGAAGCGAGCGAGCGGCTCGGACGTCTGGCGACGTTTCGCAACGCCAGTCCGGTAAAGCTGAAGAGTGCGTTGGGGGATGGGAGAAACGGTGAGTCTGTGAGTCGGTGGGTCCTTGAGTAGTAGGGCGGAGCGTCCTCGCCCGCCATTTCTTGGCTTGATTGGTAGGGCGGAGCGTCCCTGCCCGCCCCCTCCCGCGAGGTTGAGTTTGCGCAACCATTCTCGTGTGAGGAGCCCGCATTGCCGTGAGTCTGTGAGGTGGTGAGGCGGTAAGGCGGTGAGTCAGCGGGGTGGGGCCTGCCCTCCGTAGCTCGTGGAGCGGAGGAGGGTAAGTCAGTGAGTCGGTGAATCGGTGGGTAGTAGGGCGAAGCGTCCTCGCCCGCCCCCCCTGCCCTGTTGGGGTCGCGAGAGCGTGATCGCGTGGGGTGGCGGCATTGTCGCGAGGCGGTGAGTCTGATTTTGTTGGTGGAGAAGAGACGGAGAGACGGCGGAGAAACGCGTAGGCCGCGCACCAGGTGGAGGACAACGTCAAAACTCCGGCCAGAAAAAAGAGCGCCGCGGGATTCGCGGCCCGTCCGGCGAGAAAAGCGTAAACCGCCACCCCCACGCCAGCGGCCGCGAGAATCGCGGAAATCGTCCAAGCGCCAAATGCTCCGCCAGCGGTATTCCAATTCCTCGGGTTTTGGAAGAAAAGCGAGGGACGTTCGGCGTCGATCAAAGTGGAATGGTATCTTGCGCAACCGGCTTTCGAAACTAAGTAGGCGGCGGCGGCGCCCGCCGCTAGATTCGCGCCGCCGCCGAGCAGCATCGAAGCGACTGAGACGTCCGCGGTCAGTCGGCTCGCTCCCACCGCGCCGCTCCAGAATGTGCGCAGTCCGGCGACGATCGCATGGCAGTACGCCGTCCCCAGCGGGATTCCGATCAAAACGCCGACGAACGCGGCGACGGAGTATTCCAGCGTGAACAGTTCAGTCACGCGGCGACGCGGAAATCCGAGTTTCGCGAGAATCGCTATTTCGCGGGCTCGGGATTCGATTCCCAATCCGAGAAGCATCCACGACAATATCAAAGCGGCCGCTATTATGAAAAAACTCAAACCGATGAAAAGGGCGCCGAAATCAACGGAGTTTTCAGCTCCGGCGATGGCCCGTTCCGCGATATCCGCGAACTTCGGCGCGAATTCCGCGGTGTCTAGACGCTTCAAAATGGAGCGGCGGCGGGAAGCTTTTGATTCGGAAACGACCGTCAATCCGGAATTTTCGGACTTCCCTTCTCCCATCTGGGTGATCGCCGTCGGAACGAGTATGGAAGTGAGTGAGCCGTAGCGGTTTCGCCATATCGCCTCGGCGCTGTCGATAGAAATGAACGCTTTAGGCGCCGTCCTGAATTTCTTCCAATACTTCTCGTCTTTGGACTGGATTTTTTCGAGGTCGAGAGGAAGCGACGGCCGCCAGTCGGAACAGTCGTCGGCATCCGTCAAGCCCGGATAGTCCGGCGTGAGCCAGGAGAGTTTTCCGGCCTTGTTCATTGGAAGGATTCCGGCGACTTTGAAGGTGTGTTCAGCGGTTTTCAGGCGTTTTAGATTTTCAGGCAGAAAATATGTGAGCGACACCTTGTCTCTAATCCGCGCTCCGATGTCTTCGGCGAGCCATTCATTCAAGATGATTCCGCCGGATTCGAGTTCGTCCATGCCCGGAAAGGAGGGCGGTATGCCGGAAACGAACGAATAGGGGCAGGAGCGTGTTTTTCCGTCTTCCGCGGTTTTCGCGATCGAGTTCACGAAATAAGTGTAAACGCCGATGGAGTCCGGAACGCTCAGCAGACGGCTGGATATCCGATCGTCGATGAATATCGAGCGGGAGGATACGCGGATGAAATGGTGTTTGTCCGCAATAGCGGTGCTGGAGAGAATCAGTCCCATGTCGTTGAGCGTCCAATTTTCGCTCAACGCGGTGTTTAAACTTTGAAGCGTTTGAGAATTCGTCGAATTTCCGGAGGAGGCCGAGAGAAGAATGTTGGCGGAGTCGGATTCCGCGAGTTTCGCGGAAAGCCATTTCCGGGACACGAATACGTTGACCGGGGACGATCCGGACGCCGAGAGCGAGAATTCGGACGCGAACTCGCCGGATGAAGCGATTTCCGCGGCTTTCAAGAGGATTCTCGTTCCGGAAGAGCTTCCATCTTTAGAAAAGGCTAGTTCCCGCGAGATGAAACCGATTCCTGAGACTACGGCGGTGAAGGAGTCGCCTTTTTTCAGAGTCAGAGCGTCGACTATCGAATTTGAGACGACCGCCTCGCCGTTTTCCAGTCCGGCGATAAGCCGCGCTGAGAATGAATCCGAATCCGCGAGATCCGCGAATCTTTCATCAACACCGAATATCTTTCCCGGTAGAATGATTTTTCCGTCAAGCGAGATTATGGAACAGGGGAGGGAAAGTACGGCGGCGACTTTGGTACCGGATAATTTCGAGACGTTATCCGCGAGTTTCGCGGAGAATGGAGTTCCAGTGCCGAAGGCCGCGAATTCCACGGAGCCCAGACGGCGTTTGGCGGCGGCTTTCAAAGATGAGCGGGCCGAATCACCCACACCCAAAGCGCCGACGGTCACGGCGGTGGCCAACGCCACGCCGGCAGCCTCGACGATATGGGAGCGGCCGTATCGAAGCAGAGAGCGATAGAGGTATGTGAGAAAAGTCATTGAAACCAGGTTCCTGTTCACAGCTAAGCCGCTAATTTCAGGGATATTGACCGGATTGTGAAATATGCCTGTTAAGGGGCGTTTTTCAATCATGATCATCAAATTTTCAGGAGAGGCGCGGACCACGAAGAATGGTAGGACGCTCCTTCCAGGGCGTCATTTCCCTTGGACGCGCGACCGATGGTTCCAAGGGCCGTCTCGGGCATCGCTTTCAGCTTCCGTCTTCGCTCTATTGAGCTACGCCGAGACAAGATGACTCGACACGGTCGGTGAAGCGGACCTACTGGGGGCCGCGGGCGAATAGAAAGCGAAATGGCCTCGAAAAAATTTATCCGCGCACCCGAGGCGCGTAAACCTATGGAGCGAAAGACGACAAAAAAAGCGGGAGCGCCGGCGCGTATGGCCGGCACTCCCGCTAAAGGAGGTTGTTTTCAGAAGACGAAGCGTGTTACTTCATCGACTTTTTGATCGCCGCCTGTGCGGACGCGAGTCTCGCGATCGGCACGCGGTACGGACTGCAGGAGACGTAGTCGAGTCCCACATTGTGGCAGAACTCCACTGATTTCGGCTCGCCGCCATGCTCGCCGCAGATGCCGAGTTTTATGTTTTTGCGCGCTTTGCGTCCTTTTCTGCAGGCGATTTTTACGAATTCGCCCACGCCGTCCTGGTCGAGAACTTGGAAGGGGTCGTACTCGTAGATTCCCTCGTTGACGTATTCGCCGAGGAATTTACCCGCGTCGTCGCGCGAGAATCCGCAACCCATTTGGGTCAGGTCGTTTGTTCCAAACGAGAAGAATTCGGCCTCCTCCGCGATTTTATCAGCGGTGACCGCCGCTCTCGGGATCTCGATCATCGTTCCGATCATCACATTGAGACGTTTGACCTTTTTGCGTCTCTTGACGTCTTCGATAACGTTTAGAACAATCTCTTTCTGCATTGTGAACTCTTTGACGTTGCCGACCAGTGGAATCATAATCTCCGGCTTCGAGCCTTTGACCGCGCAAGCCGCCTCGCAGATGGCTTTGGCCTGCATTTCCGTGACTTCCGGATAGGTTATGCCAAGACGGCAACCGCGGTGTCCGAGCATCGGGTTGAACTCGTGCAGGGACTCGACCAGCGCCTTGATCTCCTTGACCGTCGTGCCCATCTGGTCCGCCATCTCTTTTTGTCCGGCGTCATCGTGCGGCAGGAACTCGTGGAGCGGCGGGTCGAGCAGTCTGACGGTGCAGGGACGTCCCTCCAACGCCTTGAATATGCCGGTGAAGTCCTTGCGCTGCAATGGCAGCAGATCTTTCAACGCCTGTTCGTACTGCATGATCGCCTCGAGGGTTTTCGCGTCGCCGGCGCAAGCGGTTTTCAACTCGGGGAGAGTTTTGACGAACTTCGCGTCTTTGAGGCTTTTGACCGTCTCGGCCACGAGGATCAAACGACGGAACGCTATGATTCTATCGCCCTCGAAGAACATGTGTTCCGTGCGGCAGAGACCGATTCCCTCGGCGCCGAATTTGACCGCTACCGCGGCGTCAAATGGCGTGTCGGCGTTCGTTCTGACTCCGAGTTTGCGGTATTTGTCGGCCAGTTTCATTATTTTGCCGAAAGGACCGGTCAATTGAGGATCGACCGTGTCGATTTTTCCGACATAGACGGCTCCCAAAGATCCGTTGAGAGATATCCAGTCGCCCTCTTTGATCGTTGTTTTGCCACAGGTGAACTTTTTGGTCTTGTAGTCGATGGCGATGTCGCCGCAGCCGGCCACGCAACAGGTTCCCATTCCTCTGGCGACCACCGCGGCGTGGGATGTCATTCCTCCGCGGGCGGTTAATATGCCTTTGGCGACATGCATTCCGCCGATGTCCTCGGGACTGGTCTCGATTCTGCAGAGGATAACATCCTTGCCGTCTTTCGCCCACTCCTCGGCGTCCTCGGCGTTGAAGACGACTTGTCCGGTGGCGGCTCCCGGCGATGCCGGAAGACCTGTCGTTATTTTATTGGACTTGTCTTCGGAGGCTTTGACGAAAACGGGATGCAGTAGCTGATCGAGCGCCATCGGATCGACCGACATAACAGCTTTTTTCTCGTCGATCATCTTCTCTTTGACCAAATCGGTCGCTATTTTGACCGCGGCCGCCGCCGTGCGTTTGCCGTTTCGGGTCTGAAGCATAAACAGCTCGCCGTTCTCAATAGTGAACTCGAGATCCTGCATGTCCCGATAGTGGTTTTCAAGCTTGACTCTGATCGAATCGAGAGTTTTGAAGGATTTCGGCATGACCTCTTGAAGGGACGGGAAATCTTTTTTCCTGACCTCTTCGGATACACTTTGGGATTTTGCCCATTCGCGGGAGCCCTTGAGTGTTATCTGCTGCGGAGTTCTGATACCCGCCACGACATCCTCGCCCTGCGCGTTGATGAGGAATTCGCCATAGAAGTATTTGTTGTCTCCGGTGGACGGGTCGCGGGTGAACGCGACTCCCGTGGCGCTGTTGTCGCCGGAATTTCCGAAGACCATTGTTTGAACGTTCACCGCCGTGCCGAGAAGGCCGCGGATATCATTAATCTGGCAATATTTGATGGCTCGCGGATTGTTCCAGGATCCGAAAACGGCGTCGATTCCGGCCCAAAGTTGATCCATCGGATTTTCGGGAAAATCTTTACCCGTGCCTTTTTTCACAACGGCTTTGTAGCGTTTTATGACCTCTTGAAGGTCTTTCGTCTTGAGATCGGTGTCGTTTTTGACTTTCTTCGTTTTTTTGACGGCGTCGAGCTCATGCTCGAAATCGTGGTGCTTGAGCCCCAAAACAACGTCCCCGAACATTTGAATGAAACGACGATAGGAATCCATAACGAAACGCTCGTTGCCAGTGAGGGCGATCATCGCTTTGACCGTCTCCTCGTTGAGACCGAGATTCAACACGGTGTCCATCATTCCGGGCATGGAGACGGCCGCTCCCGAACGTACTGATACGAGCAACGGATTGGGGCCCGCTCCGAAGGTTTTTCCGGTAAGGTTTTCAAGTTTTTTGAGGTTGCTTTCAATCTCGCGCTTTACGGAGGCGAAGAATTTTTGCTTTCCCATTTTATAGTAGTCGGCGCAGGCTTCGGTGGTCATCGTGAATCCGGGAGGAACAGGCAGGCCAAGTCCCGCCATCTCCGCGAGGTTAGCTCCTTTTCCGCCGAGCAGCTCCTTCATAGAGGCTTTGCCTTCCGATTTTCCTTTTCCGAAGAAGTAGATGTACTTCTTTTGAGTTTGTTTTTGTTTCGCCATAATCGCTCCTTATTTTTGGGGTATCCTCTTTTTCGACTAACATTAAAAACTTTTGAACGCTTTGATTATCTCATGAATTTTCGGATGACGCGTGTAAGTCAGCATCACTAGATTGCCATTCACCACCGCCGGCACCGGTATCGTCAAAATATTCATCTTCCCGGTTTTAGCTATTTGCTCGACTCGCCTTTTCTGCTTCGCGAGTTTCAAGTTGTAGTCGTAAACTTCGACTTTCGCGCCATCTATATACATCACAATGCCGTCGGAAGCCTTCACCGCTTGGTAGAGGACGTTTTCGACTTTTCCCACTTTGAAACCGCAAGATTTGAAATGGTCGAACAGTCCAGGGATGGTTTTTCGCGGAGGTTCGTTGGATAATGTTGAGCAACCGGTCTGCGCGCAAATCATCGCGGAGAAGAGCGTTAACATCAAGATTCCGGATAATCGCCTCATTTCAAACCTTGAACCTTTTAAACTTCACCCATCCAAGTCCAAAAAACAAATTTCCGATACTAAACCCTATTGAACATAATGGTCGGGGTGAGAGGATTTCGTCTCGTAGCCTCGACGACCGTCGCTCGTCTCCTCGCTCGGGAACAACGCTTCGCTAACCTCCGAATGAGGTTCTCATCCTCTTTTCCTCCTCGACTGTAATCAATGGTCGGGGTGAGAGGATTCGAACCTCCGACTTCTTCGTCCCGAACGAAGCGCGCTGACCAGACTGCGCCACACCCCGATGATTATCGAACCGATAGAATAACATGCGAAAGAGAGTTGTCAAAAAGCATTGCGCGGAAATCCGCGAATTTGCGCGGATATGATTTCTTCCAGCGGTTGAATGTCGTTGCCGGGGGCGTAAATTCAGTATGCTTTATCTCATTTCGAAACGGAACGAGGCGGAATCCATTTTACTCTCGACGATTCCTCCGCACAAAGGGGACTACATATCATTCAAAGCGTCGCATGACGCTTCCCATTGCGAGGGAACGTTCGGGTTGGCGAACGACAAAAGAATGATTGGCTTCATAAAAATCGG
>JAADHT010000005.1 GCA_013151705.1 Kiritimatiellota bacterium
GGCCGCGAATTATTCAGGAGGCTTTCCGATAATAAAAGTTCAGCAGACCGCCGAGTCTTGAACTTTTGGTTACCGCGCCTGAATTATAAACTCTTTCGTCGGGAAACAGCAGTTTATTCTCCTTTCCCTGATGGTTGCGCTCGGCGTGGTAATGAGCGACGAATTCCTTGAGAACATGCTTCAGCATATTTCCGCTGAACAGGATGTATTCGCTCAAACATTCCTCTTTGACGGCGCGCACCCAGCGTTCGGCGTAGGCGTTGAGGTTTGGTGAACGAGGCGGCAGCTTAATGGGTTCGCATCCGATTGACTTGAAAATAGCATCGAACTTATTCGTATATTTTCCGTCTCTGTCATGAAGAAGGTATTTGGCATTGATCAATTCGCCGTCATAAGCGGTGACGTTTCTGGCGACCTGCTCGCACCATTGACCATCGGGGTTCGTCGTGACGCCTCCGACAACTACTTTACGGGTTTGAAGATGGATGAGGAAGAGGACGTAATGAGTGACCAGACCGAACGGAGTCAATATCTCCACCGTGAAGAAGTCCGTCGCCCACATCACGTCCATATGTTGTTTCACGAACTGGTTCCACGTTCTGTTTCTTTTTCTTTCGGGAGCCGGCTCGACACCGTGTTTTCTCAGGATGTTGGCGACCGTGGCGTCCGAGATTTCGAAGCCGAGATTCTCCAAAGCTCCGGCTATATGCTCGCCATACCCGCGGAGATCGCATTCCGGACCGAAAGTACCAAGAATATATTGAGCCGCGTTTTACGAGCGTTGCCAACATAAACTCGGAAACCGCGCGTCTTGAGCGCGTCGCGGGTTAAGGCAACCCACATCGGGAAGGCTACATCAGCAAGCGACGACTCACTGATATTGAGCGCTGCCGAACGCGAGGATGGGAAAAAAGATTATCGGGACCAGCCATAGACCGATTCCGAATCCGGCGCTTTTTCCAAAAGATTCCGCCATCCCTAAAAACATCATTATGGTTCCGATGACATTCAAAAACGGAATAAAACACAAGATGAGAACCCATACCGGCTGGCGCGACACCTGCCACATCACTATAAGATTGTAAATCGGAATTATAGCGGCCCATCCGGGTTGCCCCGCCTTCACGAAAATCTTCCACATGGAGATGATCATCACGAGCGCCACGACAAAAGCGACAAAGGCGGCAAACAAACCCACAATGACGGCGATCGCTCCAACCGCGGCCGCGGCGTTTTCGGAGCCGTTGGCGGCCAACAAAGTTCCTGTTCCCGCCACAAAGATCATCACACTCATGAACGCTTTTTTGAAAAAATTCATTTCCTCCTCCTCTTTTTTTGATTGTTGACACTATCAAGACCCCATTCGAAAAGGTTTCTCCAACCCGCACAAGACTTCCTGGAAACTAAAACACTATCATTTTCGAATGTACAATAGCGGCATTCGTTGAAAATGCAAATTCCACCCGCATTTTTTGCGATTGCGTCGAAAATCCCGTAGTTTCTCGATTTAATACTTTATTTTGCCGCTAAACTTTGTATATTGATAAGGATCGCGGCGGCAAGCTATCTCATACGAGTTGTTTGGATATCCGGATATTCAGCATTTAAAGTCTCAGGTGAAACCGGATGAAGTTCAACTTTGGAGTGAAGTTATGACTGGAATAAGCATAGACGAGGCTGTATCGGTAATGGAAGGCGGGGCCTCATTGATGGAATTGCTCCGCCGCTCGGATCAAGCGAGACGCGTGGCGTTCGGAAACAAGATTGAGACTTGCTCCATAGTCAACGCCAAAAGCGGAAACTGCCCGGAGGACTGCAAATTCTGTCCTCAATCGTCGCATTCAACCAGTCTGATTGACAAATATCCACTGATATCGTCCAACGAGCTCGTCGACGCCGCGAAACTCGCGGAGAAATCCGGATCCGCCTCTTTCGGAATCGTGACATCAGGACGTTCGATCAACACCGAAAAAGAGCGCGGAGTTCTGCTTGAAGCCGTCGAACGAATAGCAGAAAACACGGATTTTCCCCCTTGCGCGTCACTGGGGCTCGCTGACGAGGACTTTCTCAAGGCGTTGAAGGATGCCGGACTGAAACGCTACCACCACAATTTGGAGACGGCGGAAAGTTTTTACTCCGAAATTTGCACCACCCGCGATTATCGCGACAACATCGCGACTATCAAAGCCGCGAAACTCGCGGGATTGAAGGTTTGCTCCGGTTGCCTGTTCGGGCTGGGAGAGACACCGGCGCAACGCGTCGAGCTTCTTGAGGCATTGCGTTCGCTGGAGGTCGATTCAGTGCCGATCAATTTCCTGAATCCATTGGATGGAACGCCAATAAAGGACGGTGTTGAACAGCTTTCGCCTATTGATTGCCTTAAAGCGATCGCCGTCGCCAGGTTGATGATGCCAACCACGACGATTCGGGTCTGCGGCGGCCGCGAACACAACCTGCGCGACATGCAGTCCTGGATTTTCGCCGCCGGCGCCAACGGAGTGATGATCGGCTCGTATCTCACCACCGGCGGCAGACGGATAGAGGACGATATGCGTATGATTGAGGACGCCGGCTGCGAGCCGGAGTGAAGGGATGCGTACACGGAAGCAAAAGTTTTCTTTTTTTGTGCCGCTGAACGATTACGCCGCTCGGTCGATGTCCTCCCCCACCGACGCTAGGCCGGTGGGATCGCTGTTTCCCCGCCGAGACGTGGTTCCTTGTCGCGTCTTTCGCGTTTTAATTTCGACGTTTTCGTTTTTTTTCAGTTTCACCGCGGTTTCCGCCGAACCTTTGTATGAATACGCCAAAACCCACTGGAAGCCGAGCCCCTATCTCGTGTCGGTCGTTCATAAAAGGCGTTTTTCCAAAAAAGAGTCGGCGGCGCTGAATCTCCTTAAGGAGGCCAAGCGGAAGGAAATCGTGGAATTGGAGATTGTCGACGCGAATTCGCATGTTTCGCGGATACGGGTCTTGGGGCGTAAAAAATTGAAATCTCCGTATATTGTTTTGCGATTCCCCGACGGCATCCCATCCAATCCCGTCATCACGCTTCCGCTGTCGGTAAAGTCGGTAAATACGATTTTAACCTCGCCAACGAGAATAGAGCTTGCAAAGCGTCTCGCAAACGGTGTTTCGACAGTTTTTCTTTTCATCGACGGCGACGATTCCCGCGAAACCCGCTCCGCCGAAAAATTTCTGCGCCGCGAGTTGACACGGCTTGAAGAGCTGTTGAACAACAAAGAGCGTTCCCCCGAACTAAAACGGAATGTGCTGAAAAGTTCGAAATCCGCGTCGCTTATCCGTTTTTCCGTTCTGCGAATCCCGCGGAGCCGCCGGGAGCGTTGCATTATATCGATCATCCACCATTCCGACCCGGATTTGGAGAAAGTCGAATCCCCGATCGTCGTTCCGGTGTTCGGGCGGGCGCGGGCCTTGCCGGCTTTTTACGGCAAGGGAATAAACCGGTTCAACATCGCCGCCGCCGCGGACTCCTTGACGGAGAAACGAAGCGATTTTTTGAAATCCGGAACATCCGGGTTCGACATTCTAGTCTCCGCGGACTGGAACGCCTTGTTCAGCCCCGTGGTCGTCAACCATACAGCGACCGGATTTTCGTTGACGTCAATAGCCGTGGCGATGAAAGCCCACGCCGATTCGCGATACGTGGAGCGAGAGAAGACGAATAAACAGTTGGGTTCAAATGATGGCGGTTTCGCCAGAATGTACGCGGAGGAAGTCGTCCGCCATCATACTTTGGCGCACATTTTGGTGTTGACCGCCGCCGCATTGCTTCTGATATTCTCCGCTGTCATCGCGCGCCGTCTGCAGGATAAGCTCGATTGACGGAAATAGTTCGAAGCGATTAATTACAATGACCGTTGATAGCCCGAATATTGCATGAAAATTTGAAAAATCAGAATTAACATATTCATTTTAAACAGGATATGGCTCAGTCTCGAAAATATATTTTGTAATTTTAATGATTTTTCAAATTTTCACGCTTCGCGCTACGCCATCGCACCATATCCGGTTTCGCCTTTGGCGAGCGTCGCTCCGCTCGGCTAGGGCATTCAAACGCTTGAGTGGTTACCACACGGCGCGTTTGAATGCC
>JAADHT010000179.1 GCA_013151705.1 Kiritimatiellota bacterium
CGCGTTGGTGTGTCGCACTTTCCCGAGCGACATTCTCCGCATGTTCTCGGCAAATTTCGCATTCCATTATTAAAGATACACGTAAACGCGGGGATCAATGTATCACAACTTCGCGGTTTTCGCAAAAACAAATGCGGAATAAAAAGGATTAATCTCAAAACATATTGCCCTGTCCTGACGTAAGTTGACACATTTCGGACACGAAATGGAGGAGAAGGCAAATGAGCGAAGAAGTGGTAAGGCACAGTGAGACGTTCAAGTTTCAAGTCGGCTCCGTCTCTTTTCAATTCGCGTTGGATGACTCGCAAAAGATCTCGAACATAGGCGCGTTCGCATTTGGGACAAGTCTTGAACATTTTAAAACTCGCCAATCAGATAAGCGTATTATTAACCCGACATAAAAACGTTTGACATGTCTGTGGATTCGCTAATAGTATGCTTGATGTCAAATATAAAACCGTCGGGTTAATAGTAGCGTAGCGCGCAAAAAAACAAAACGGGCTCTGAAACGGCGAACTTAAAGACGCTTTACCGTGAATGCGTCAATATACGTTCTTTCCGCTTCAAAACCCGTCGGAACCAGCGCTTTCAGCGCCGTTGAAAAGTCGAAAAAGGCGTTAGTCGATGATTTCCGAGAAATCCTCGAACTCTTCGAGAAGCGCTTTGACTTCCTTTTTGCCCATTTCGCGAAGTTGTATGAGTTTCGCCTTGGTCTCGTTTCTAGGAGTGGCGCGTCCGCTTTCCCAAAGATAGATGGAATTCGGATTGATTTCAAGAATCGCGGCCATTTCGTTTTTGGAGAGACCCAGTTTTTTCCTGATGTTGGCTATGTATTTGGGTGTGATTCTTGATTTTTTGATCTCTTCCTCGGAAACCGCGGAGGGATCAATCAAAGGTTCGATGCCGAGAAGTTGTTCCAAGTCGTCGAGTTTGGCGGTTAATTCGGCTGTCTGCTTCGTCAAGGCCGATACTTTTTTCTTCAAATCGATGGCTCTCGCCAAGATTGGATCAACAGCTGTTTTGACTTCTTTTTTTGCGATTCTCGCAATTTCCTCGTTCAGTACCGATGTGTAGTTCGGCATTTTTTTCTCCTTTTGCTTATTGAAAATTCATAACGGCGGATTACCATGATAGTCCGTTTTTTCGACTTGTCAAGAAAATCAACAATTTTTTTGTTAATTTATGAATACTATATTTTTCGATTCTCATTTTCACTTGCCCCAAGACAGTGATTTAGCGAAGTTCCAGCGCGAGGCCGCCGCCTCCGGTGTCACGTGGCTTATGGCGGTTGGCGGCGATTACGAATCCGCCGTCCAAGCGCGATGTTTCGCGGAGATCTCCGAAAATATTTTTTTCTCCGCTGGAGTCCACCCTCATGAGGCGGAATCCTATTTGGGGAAAGAGGATAGATTCACGGAGTTCTTATTGGATGATTCCTGCCGCGCCGTCGGAGAAATAGGATTGGACTATTTTTATGAGAACAGCGTTCCCGCGTCTCAAATTCGAATATTTGAAAAATTTTTGGATTTAAGTTTGACTTCCGGACTTCCGGCCATCGTGCATTGCAGGGATGCCAATGGATCATTCCGCGCGTATGAGGACACCGTTTGTTTATTGAGCCAATTCTCCGAAGCGGGGGGGCGTTTCGTCATCCATTGTTTTACCGGAACGGTGAAATGGGCTGAGAAATTTTTGGAGCTGGGCGGATACATCGGAATAACCGGCATAGTAACTTTTCCCAAAGCGGACAATGTGAGGGAAATCGCGGTTATGGTTCCCGCCGACCGTCTGCTCTTGGAGACCGACTCGCCCTATCTGGCGCCTGTTCCGTTCCGCGGGAAAACCAATCATCCGAAAAACCTTCCGGTCATCGCCGAGGCGGTAGCAGCCGCCAGAGGCGTTGAAACCGCGGAAATAGCGGAGATTTCCACCACCAACGCACTCCGTTTTTTCGCCAATGACGCGAGTCGTTTGACGGCGGCGACTCGGGATTCCACGCCTTTCAGCGCCTCTTCCCCTTTTTCAGTACCGTAAATCTCAAAAAGCGATGATTGCATATATTTCATCCCATGAGCCGGACGGCTCTCATATTCGGCTCTTGAAAAATATATTGGCGACCAAGGGGATGAGTTTCTCCGAAATAACTTCATGCCCAAGGTTTTCCGCTAGTTTCGCGAGATTGTGGCGGGTGGTGGCGTTTCTCGTCGGAATATCGTCAAGCAGGGTTATCGCCTCATCCACTATGCGAGCGTCCAACACGCAATCATCAATACCGGGCAGATTGAAGCCGTAACGCTCGATATACTTTTTGTAGACATCGTACCGGTTTATGACGACAGGTAGTCCCGCGCTCATCATTTCCAGAAGATTGTTGCCGAATCCCTCAATCTCGCTGAAGTACGTTCCGAGCCCGCCTTTCGCTGCGATAATCGCGGGAATCTCATCAAAGGCGTAGTATTTCTTGTCGACGATTATCTCCCTGTGCGGCAGTATGCGGGACTCGCCGAAAACCAAAAGCACCCTATCCGTCCGGTATTCATCCGAGAACGCGGCATGCGCTTTTTTCAATTTCCGCAAATAGTCGCTCTGCTCGTCCCCGGAATGACCTGAAACCAATAGAACGACTACTTTCTCCGGTTTCCTCTCCCGCACTTTGAATGCGAGTTCGAGCGCCAGCTCGATCCTTTTTCTGGGAACCACCCGAGTGTGCTGCAGGAGAAAAACAGCGTCATCCATCGAGGCGCCAAGCGCGTCCAGAGAGTCAACCACTCCAATATCCTTGAAAAACGAGTCGTTGTAGTTGGAGAGCGGAGGCGCCACGGGAGCGGGGGAATTCCAGTCCGCGATTCGCCAATCCCATGTTATTTCACTTGTGTTCGGGATCACAGCGGTTCTCTCGCTCATAAACAACCCGCGATTCTCGCGGCCACGCTTCCGGAGATAGCTATCCAAGAATCTCGTTTGCCCCTCGTTTATAAATACAACACCGTCAATCAAGATTCCAGGGAGGTGTTTGAGATACGCTTTTATCCGCGGGTTGGGATTATCGAAAACGGGGCGTTCAAAGTAGGAATCGTGCCACCAAGCGATCACCTTCGGCCAAGTGTGGTGCTCGGCCGCTCTCTCTTCCAAATACAAATTCAACCCAAGAGCGGTTATAAAGTTGTAGGGATGCGAGATGTTGTGCGCGAATATCAAATCAATGTTGTTGCTTTCCGCGAAATCCGCGATCAATTCCTTCGCCCTCCGCGCCGCGATCTCGATCTCCCTCTCCAATCCTTTTGGAAACTCGGATGCCGTGAAATTCGCGACGACCGCCTTGTTTATGGGATTTTTATGCCAGAAAACGTCATCGGTCGTTGTGTTGAGGCGTTGCGAAGCGTGCGCGGCCAAATAGTGGATGTTTCCGATGGAGACACCCATGTATTTAGTCATGGCGGTCACGCTTTGGTCGATAACAATGGAGACGCCATCGTTTTTTCCGACCAACGAGTGAATTATTCCGATATTCAAATGCGAGAAATCCATAAAATTCCTTGATTTGTTTGGCTAACAGTAAACGGTAAACAATAAAAAGTAAATAAGCCTCGTCACCAGAAAAAGTGGGTTCCGACAGGTATGAATAGCCTCATTGTTATTTGACTCTCAAATAATTGAATATCCAATATCCAAGGATGGAAACAGAAAAAAAGCCACTTTCAAAGTGAATCTTGATTGAATTTCTTATTCACTTCTTCGGTTGGGTGTTCGTTATTGCTCCGCAATCTCTACGAGGAGTTGGATATCATCAT
>JAADHT010000209.1 GCA_013151705.1 Kiritimatiellota bacterium
TCTTTCAGCAATGGCTGTGAAGCCTCTGATATCCGAGAATAAAATGGTTACTTCCTTTTTCTCCCCGCCCATCTTTAATTTGCCATTCATAAGTTCGTCAAGAACCTGTTTGGAAATATATTTACCAAAGCTGTCCCTAATAAACTCTTTCTCTTTTAATCCTGAAATCATCTCGTTTATTGCCATGCCCAAAGCCGCGAGTTCATCTTCTCCGGTTACTTCCACCTGCTTCGATAAATCCCCCATGGCGACGTCCGAAACCACTGAAATGATCTTTTCCGCCATCTCGGTCCGATAGCGCTTAAGATTGTCAATCATCTCGTTTATTGACATGCCCAGGGCCGCGAGTTCGTCTTCTCCGGTTACTTCCACCTGCTTCGATAAATCCCCCATGGCGACGTCCGAAACCACTGAAATGATATTTTCCGCCATCTCGGTCCGATAGCGCTTAAGATTGGCAACCATCTCGTTTATTGACATGCCCAGGGCCGCGAGTTCGTCTTCTCCGGTTACTTCCACCTGCTTCGATAAATCCCCCATGGCGACATCCGAGACCACTGAAATAATCTCATTCAATCTCTCGGTATAAAATGGTTGATTCATAAAAAGGATTCCGTTTCTTCTTCTTTTCCACCAAGAAGAAGGGAGAGGATGGCCTTCTGGACGTGAAGTCGGTTTTCAGCTTGGTCGAACACTACTGACCAAAAATGGTCCATTACCTCGCTGGTGATTTGCTCATCGTGGCGCGCCGACAGACAATGCATTATTTTCGCGTCCGCCGAGTGGTAAAAGCGGTGGGACGTTTGATTCCGTCAACAACGGACAGACTATCAGCTTGCGAGAAGCTTGTCAAGTGATTTTGGGAGGAAAAACGTATTTTTTTCGATTATGCGATGTTTTTGTGCGGAATCATGGCGATCGATGGTGATTTTTCGAAGCGGAAGCCCATGAAACGCCGAAAAACGGTACAATCCAGCAACAGGAGTACGCTCCACATTGATCGTGGATTAGCGAATTATTATTAAGCCCACATAAATATATTTGACATGCCGTCTTGTCTCAGACGAATTAAATAATGTCAAATATTTAATTGTCGGGTTAATAACCTGTCCCTGTTTACTTTGCAGCCTGCCAGATCGACCTCCCCGCCGCGCGACAGCGCGGCCTCCTCCAGCGTCGGCGAGACCAATGACTCCTTGACCACGGAACGCATGTGATCGAGCAAAACTCCGCCAACTTCGCTCAAGGACGCTTGACTAAGCGCCCACGACACGTTAACCTCTTTCATGACGACGACCTCCTGTTTGTCGCACATATACAATAGATTGGAAGGCCGTCGTCTTTTCAAGACGCGAATTTTAACAAAAAATGGGCAAATGCCGAATTTGGCAACAAGATTTTCCACTGATTCAAGTGTTTTTGAATACGCAATGAAAGGAGATGCGGAATGAAAGTTTTGGTTTTCGGAGCGACTGGTGAGGTTGGTGGTCGAATCGCGAGACTCGCGGTCGACGCGGGACGCGAGGTGGTGGGTGTCAGCCGCGGACGGAATAAAAGGACGATGGTCGATCTTTCCGGTGTTCGAATGCTGACAGGCAGCAAACGCGAGGAGGATTTCATTAGAGACGTCTGCGTTCCGGAGAAACCCGACGCCGTCATCGATTCGGTCCCGTCGTTGGCCGACGTCGAAATGTATCACAAATACTTCAAAGACGTGAAAAACATACTTTTCTGCAGCTCGACCGGCACATACGCGCCTTTGTTGCGCATGCCGGCGGACGAGACGCATCCATGGCGTGACAAGACCCCCGTCAATTTCTATCCGCAGTGCGTGAGGGACGCCAAAATCATCGACCTGTGGCAATCCGACGGATTTCCCGGAACGGTTTTAAGGCCGACCAACATCATCGGCGAGCACCGCGTTCCGTTGGAGCTGTGGGGAAGCCGAGACATCGAATTCTTCAAAAAACTCAAGGCCGGCGAGCCCATCGCGATATCGAACGAATGTCGAAACGTCCTTCTGCAATCCGGATACAACTGGGATTTGGCGAGCGCGTTCATTAAAGCCTTGGATCATCCTGACGCCATCCGCGGCGAGATATACAACATATCCTGCAAACGCTCCATCACATTGGAACGCTATCTCGAAACAGCGGTCGAGTTTCTGAACAGCAAGTCGGAGATTTCGGAAGTCCCGACTGAAAAACTGGCGGAGCTTTATCCCACCGTTGAATGGAAGAACCGTTTGGAGTTTCTCCTCCTGCATATGTGCCTGGACATATCGAAAGCGGAAAGGACATTCGGGTACGCTCCCGCGAAAACCGCGGAGGAGGGGCTTGTCGCGGCGCTCGAATGGTGCGAGTCGGCCGGATTGCTGTATACTTTAAACGCTTGAAATCTTAACTTTTTACGCACCCTGACAACGCTGAATTGATTTTTGCAAATCATTGGTTACTTCTAGTAGCCAATACTTTACAAAAATCAATTCAGCATTTGCCATCATCACATAAAAAGTTAAGTTTCTTCCCGTTCAAAGTATATAACACCTGGACTCTCACGGAGTCAGGTGGCATCAGAGGTTAGCCGTGGTCCCTGTTTTTCCGCGAGAATTTTCAGCGCGCCGGGAAGTGCGGTTATTTCGAAACGCCTTCCAGGTTCCATAGGCTCGCCATCGACCTGCGCCGCTAAATCGCCACTCAATGTTACTTTGAACGATTCGCCGCGCCTCAACGCCAATTGGCCGTTCGGCAGCGAACCGACATGTCTCGCGGCTCTCGGCAGACGCCTGTATCCCAAAAGATATTTCCGCAGATAGTCGGCAGGCGATGTGAATATGAGCGCGTCGAGTTTTCCGTCATCGGGAAATGAGGACAGCGTCAGATCGAACTCTCCGCCGTAAATGGCGGTATCGTTGACGACCATGTTGAAAAGCGGCCCGGCGTACCAAGGCTCTCCGTCCACCAACACCTCGCATTCCACGGATTTCATCGAACATAGTGTTTTCAAACCATGCCATGCGTAGAGTGGATATCCTTTCACGATGGACATAATCAGCGGATGGTTCGCCGCGAGTTTCGCGGACGCGGCGTCCTTATCCGCGAGAATCGCGGCGTCGGCGCCGATTGAAAAGGCATCCAGAAAACACACTCCCGCAGCATTTTTCTCCGTTGCGACCAATCCGAGATCTATTTCGCGCTCGACTCCATTCGCTATGATCGCCACCGCGGCTTCCACACCTCCGTTTTTGTCGGAAAAGAAAGGAATTTCGAACAGGGATTTCGCTATGTTGTTGCCGGTTCCCATCGGTATCGGGACGTATGGAGGGATGTCCGCGTCGGGACGCTCCTTTCGGAAACGGGCTATTCCGTTCATGATGGCGTGCTGGGTTCCATCGCCTCCAACCGCCGCGAGAACCGCGTCGCCGGGACAACCGGAATCCGCGATTTCCGCGAGCGCGTCGAAGGCGATGCCGCGGAGGTCGCCCTCGCGGCTCACGAGACGGCATTTCATTCCGGCGCGAACGAACAGCGATTCGATGAACGGCCATCTTTTCAGACACGCTCCGTCCGACGCCTTGGGATTTACCACGCACACCACTATCATAATATCGCGACTCCTTGTGCGAAAGAAACAGGAAATAAATTTGAACGAGAGCATATCCGCGTCACATTCCACTACTTTAGAGCGAACGGCACTGAAATCAAACGCGGCAATCGCATTGAATGAGCCGGTAAACGTAATACGCCAGTAGGCGCAAACGAATGTCCAGCATTCAACGCGCCGAGAGCGCGGGCATCAAATTCATCTGCCTAGACCCTGCTCGAAAAGGTCTCGCAGCCATGTAGGTACTTATTTCGAGTGTGAGGCCGCGTCTTTTCGCCGCGAATTCAATGCCGAAGCATTGGGTTCTCGGCGAAAAACGCGGGATCACCCGAAAGAAGTGCCCACCCGAAGGGCTGAAGACGGCATTCGTCCGCATCAGCATGGCTGTGATACCTTTTCGAATAGGGTCTACCTAGGCAAACATCCCAAGTCGAATTTATTGAATTCAAATTCAAAATTGGAAGTTGAATGTTCGACGTTCACCTGTTTCCGAATGTACTGGCATGTTGCCCCGTAGGCTCTAAAGTTTCCTCATTTTTCACGAGGGATGTTGAATCAAATGAAAACGCGGGTAGTTTCTTGCCTCATATGTTTTGAATTCGGGTTTCTGTTTGTCGCCAAGCGCGTTTAATTCGGAATTTTTTTCCGGAGGAGGAGGCTATGAACAAAGTGATTGACGCTCCGAGCTGCCGCTTTACTACAATACGCTCCTTTGTGCGCCGCGTGGAACTTTTGTCCCGAATTGGTGAATTATGACCTCAACAGCCATAGTTTTGGTGCTAGTGTCGGCAAGCATGCGCGCCGGATGGAATTTGATCTGCAAATCCCGTCGTCCCTCCGGAGCGTTTTTCCGGATCGTGAGGATTCCTTTCAAGAAACAATAATTTGATTCGGTTCGGCGAAGTCGAACGGACCATATGCAACAATGCGAAGAAGATTCAACAGATTGTACGTCCATGTGCCGTTTTGCGCGTCGAAATGCGGATACTGCGCCTTCTACTCGATTCCACGTCCGGAAGAGGCGCTCGTAAACGCTTGGCTGGACAAACTTCTCCGGGAATTCTCGGAAAATGCGAAGAAATGCGCCGTCTTGGACTCCGTATTCATCGGCGGCGGCACGCCGACACTGCTTTCCCCGGAACGGTTGTCTCTGTTGTTCGAAGGAATTTCCGCGAATTTCGCGCTTTCGTCCAATGCCGAGATATCCACTGAATGCAATCCGGAAACCTTGATGCCCGAGAAGGCGGACGCGCTCGCGAATTTCGCGAACCGCGTCTCGCTTGGAGTCCAGTCGTTCGACGACGGTATCAGACGCATGTTGGAGCGCCGCGGAACTCCCGCGGATTTCGCGGAGGCCGTCGCTATTCTAGCGGAACGCGGAATCGACAATCTGGGATGCGATCTGATCTACGCCGTTCCCGGCGAGGGAATGGATGTTTGGCGCTCGGATTTATCGAAAGCGGTTGAAAGCGGAGTGAAACACATATCCTGCTACTCCTTGACGATCGAGGAGGGCTCCAGACTCCAAGCCAAAGGTGGACGGCCATTCAACGTGAAACGTCCGGACTCCGCATTGGAACTAGATGCCGAAATGTGGGAGACCGCCGGCGCGATTCTCGCGGATGCCGGAATCCACCGCTACGAGGTTTCAAACCATGCCATTCCAGGTTTTGAATGCCGGCACAACCTGGAAATATGGCATGGCGACACGTATCTCGGATGCGGTCCGGCGGCCGCCTCCTTCGACGGAGCGGACCGATGGACGAATCCCGCGAATCTCGCGGACTGGCTGGACGGAGCGTCGCCGGAACTCGACGCGATAACTCCGGAGCGCCGCGCCGCGGAACTCCTGGTGATGGGATTGCGGACAACGATTGGATGGAGCGCGGCGAACTTCACCGAAAGAACCGGATTCCAGTTTGATTTCATGGAGTGTGAACTCGCGAGGCTCGCGGATGCCGGCCTGCTGACAGTCGCGGCCGACTCCGTCGCCCCGACTAGAAAAGGGCTGGCGCTCTGGGACGCGATAGCCGAAACGCTGATAATCCGGAATACTCCAGGAGCATCCTGAAACTCAGGAATCTTGATCGAGAGGAAATATGAAAGATTGTATGATATCGGGTGATATCGGGGTCAGAACCTCTCCACGCATCTTTTCTCATTTGATGAAATTCCATTCACGCCAACATGAAAATACGCTCCGATTGTCGTTAGGGTAGTGGTCTTTTTACAGAATCGCACCGACAGGCGCATCGCGATTGAGCGGGCGTCTCGGTCGCAACCTCGTCTTATCGTGATGTCTTTCGAACTCAACTTGAAATACTCCGCCACGGAGTTTATGACATCATTAATGGCTGGGGTGTTTATTTTCCGCAACTCCGGCTGCTCTCTCTCATCTGACCCCGCCTACAACTTTCTTCCGTTTCAAATCGGATCTACCCTGAATTATCAGAAAAGCGATAGCTGAAGCCACTTGTGAAAGTCTGAGCGAAACGTGTCGCGGCGTATTCGCCGCAATCATAGCGGCGTATTAAATTTCACACAGTACTATACTTTGAACGGGAAGAAACTTAACTTTTTATGTGATGATGGCAAATGCTGAATTGATTTTTGTAAAGTATTGGCTACTAGAAGTAACC
>JAADHT010000298.1 GCA_013151705.1 Kiritimatiellota bacterium
GCTACATTCAAGTTTGAAGTGCAACTTATGTCGTTTGATTAATAATGCCAATTGATGTATTATCATTAATCCGACAAGATTAATCTCCGACGAAGGAGTTGCCATGAGCAAGAAATACAGTCAATTGACATTGAGGGAAAGATACACCATAGATGAATTAAAGCAATCGGGTCATACGCGAAATTTCATAGCTGAGAAGCTTGGAGTGAACAAATCGACGATATCCCGCGAATTGAGTAGGAACAAGGATGATTTGGGAGAATACGTCGCCGAGACGGCGAGTAGCCTAGCCAAGGCGCGTCGCACCCGAACAAGGTTCCGAAAAATCAAAATCACAAAGGAAGTTGAAAGGTTGATAGAGGAAAAGTTGATCGTTTTCCGCACTCCCGAGCAGATTTCCGCTCATCTGAGACACGGTTACGGCGTGTTCGTCAGTCATGAGTTGATTTACCAGTATATCGGTTATAAGCGTGACGAGGGAGAGAAATTGCATCTCCTTCTTCCTCACAGAGGAGACAAGTACAAGAAGCGGAATTTGAAAACCTCCAAGCGGAACGGGAAAACGGCGAAGAAAAGAAGAAGCATTGATAATCGTCCCGCCGCCGCGAATGAGAAAAGAGAGGTGGGGCATTGGGAGGGAGACACGGTTGAAGGGAAGGCTCATAAAGGCGGTCTGGGGACATTCGTCGACAGGAAAAGCATGTTTCTGGTCATGGGCAAGGTTGCGGACAAGAGCTCCGAGGCGATGAAGGAGATGATTGTGGGGCGCTTCCGCCATTGCCCGGAAGTAGTGAAAAGCATCACCGTGGACAACGGTGCCGAATTCGCTCTTCATGACGAAGTTGAAGCCGAATTGAAAACGCGTGTGTTTTTCGCTCATCCGTATTCGCCATGGGAGAGAGGGCTGAACGAGAACACAAACGGTCTGATCAGAAGGTTTTATCCGAAAGGAACTGATTTTTCCGAATATTCCGACGCTGATATTTCGCGAGTTCAAAACTTATTGAATGATCGACCAAGGAAAACATTGGGATACAAAACACCGCGAGAAGTGTTCCACGGAGAGCCGTCGCGCTCCAAGTACAAGAGGAGTTTATATGCGTTACAATTAATCACCTAACAGGAAATGACGTCTCAAGCAGGCGCGTCTCCCTTCGGGAGATCTCTATCGCGCCTAATCAAGAGCGGCTTCGCCGCGATATTAATAAATTAGTTTCATTGCACTGAAACTTGAAAACAAGGAAAATCTGTGTTCTTTCTTGATTTCATGTCCTTTTCAGGCTATTGTCACGATCAACATGGAGATATTCTTTTTCATGCTGAAGATCGCAGAGGAAATTTATCTGCGAATTTCAAGCGAAATCAGGTAGTCATGCGTTCTCAGTGCGCCGCGGCGCACTGAGATACTTTGTCTAACAGTGCCTGAACAATTATTGTTCCATTTGTTTTGAGCTAAAAAACTTGAATAATTATGTCTATGCGCCTACGAAAAATTATTTTTTACACTTTATTATGCGGATTGCCTTTCTTCGGAATGCGAGGTGTTTTTGCCGACTCTCCCATTCCCAACGGGAAAAATGTTGAGACGGAAGAAACTTTCAAGCAGGCATATTTCTCGTGGTGGAAAAAACAGGTTCTCGAACCGTACAAAACAAGACATGAAAACAAACTGGACAAACTGGCGCCGCAACTGAAATTTCTTGAAGAGTACTGCCTTCATAAGGCAAAACTGCCAAGTTCTCTCTCTCTGGATGAGCTAATCAAATCCGGCGTTCCTTTCGTTGAGATCAAGAAAATGGCCGCTGATCCAATGATGGATTTCAACAATCAAGTTGAAAAGAACATGCCCGACGCGATATTCGCGGCATGCGTGGGAGATTTGAAGACCAAATCCTTTGATTCCAGTGATAAAAAGAGATATGAGACTGTCAAATCCATGCTTTTGTATGCCGTGAATGAGCTTTCCTCACAGGGATACCCGACGGCTATACGAGAGGCGGTCAATGAGGATATGGCGGAAGCGGTTTACAGAACCGGAAACTGGTCTCAGGCGAAAGAGTATTCAGACCGCGCCGAGACACTTGTCGCGGAAACAATAGACCCTAAAAATCTTCCCGACAAATATGGCGATCGTATCGCGTATCAATTTGTTTTTAGGGACATTTGGATAAACTGGCTTTCGATTCTCAAGAGCATAAGACGCCGAGCGTCCCATATGAGTCCATGGATGACCGCCATGTTCGACGGTTACTTTCTGCATAAACGCGCCTGGAAGGCTCGAGGCGGCGGCTGGGCCGGTTCAGTCTCAAAAGATGGATGGAAAAATTTCAAGAAATATGGGACTGCCGCGGGTGAATTGTTTCGTAAAGCTTGGGTGATTCATCCGGAATATCCTGAAGCGCCCGCTAAATTGATCTCCACCGCCATGGCTGGGCATACTCGCCCGGGAGAGGATGAGGAGTTCTGGTTTAATCAATCGGTCAAAGCGCAGATGGATTATCATACAGCCTATTCAAATTATTTCTGGGCGCTGCGTCCGCGCTGGGGCGGTTCCCATGCCGCTATGCTGAATCTTGGAATCCGAGCGTACAACACCAAGCGGTTCGACACAAATGTTCCAAGATATCTGCTTCACGCGCTCCTGAACATCGCTGATGAATCGCGACTGCTTGAAAAACGCAAGATATTCCGCGGTCCGGGAATTAAACATATGATAGATGAGATATATACAAATATGCTCGTCCGGGAAGACCTCGCGTCGGCGGAAAGGAATAAGCTGACGCTGGAATACTCTTACTGTAAAGCCTGGATGGGGGATTACGACAAAGCGAAAGAGCTTTTCGACAAAACGACCGATTCCGTGAAAACATCCTCGCTTTTCTTTGGCGAGGGTGACGCGATGATTGGATGGCGAAAAAGCTTCGCCGGGGAGTTGGCGGCTTTCACAGGCCCAAGCGGTTCGGTCGCCAGGAAATGGGAGGAGGCGATATTGAACGGAAATAGTTCCGGCGCTATGCGATTACAGGAACAGCTGTTGGATCCGGCGAAGACCGACCTCGCCACTCGTCGCGTCATAATGGATCGTCTGGCGATGATTCAGCTCGGGTATATTCCGAAGGGTTGTCCTGTTCTGTCAGTGGTTATTTCACAGCGTAAAAAAGAGTTGGCCCTGACAATGATAGAGAGAGGCGCTGATATAAACGAAAAGGACGATGATGGATGGACTCCACTTTTGTACGCGCTTCGTTACGATATGCCTGAGATAGCGGAAACGCTGATTGCCAAGGGAGGCAAAGTTCGCATCGCCAGCAATGAAGGTTGGTCTCCGCTCCATTATGCGGTTCGTTATTCAATCCCATCCATCGTTACCGTCCTTCTTGACAAGGGCGCTGAAATCAATGCTACAACCAATGCGCTCAGAACGCCCCTGGCACTGGCTCCATTCAACAAAAAGCATGGCGTTGAGATAGCAAAACTTCTCATTGCTCGTAAAGCGTCCTTGGACAAAGGCGACGACGGCGGATTCACTCCACTGCACAGGGCTTTGAATAAAAAACGATATGCGATAGTTCGATTACTAGTGGAGGCCGGCGCTGATATTCATAACGCGAAAAATCACCTTGGCAACACTCCTCTGCTTTACGCTATCAAAAAAAAATGCGGCCTTGAAATAATCTCCTACCTTATTGACCATGGAGCGAACGTCAATTTCAAAAATAAAGATATGCACAACGCCTTGGATTATGATATTTTCTACCATGACAGGAAAATAGAGCTTGCGGAAACGCTTTTGAAGCATAAGATTGAACTAAACAAGCGTGATTACGGTGGCGGCACTCCTCTTCATAACGCCGTCCACAAAAAGTGTCTGGCAATGGTTAAATGGCTTCTGGATCATGGAGCTGATAAAACGATAAAAAACAATGCTGGAAAAACTCCTTTGGAGGTTGCCAGGATGGAAAAGATAAAAGCACTCCTTAGATAGACCCT
>JAADHT010000234.1 GCA_013151705.1 Kiritimatiellota bacterium
TTACCGCGGTAGCAGCCTTTGACTCCGAAACAACTTGGCATCCATGAGATTCGCAATCAAAGCGAAGTTTTAAGTTATACGCAGTACTAGGACTTGACAGGACTAAATGGAAAAAAGAAAAGACAAATCCAGCTTGGCGACCGCGAAAATCCCGGAATCACTGCGCCGTCAAATGCGCGGCTACGAGCTCGCGTTGTACGAAGCCGAAACGGCACTCGCCTCGGCATTGGCGTTGGCGTTTCTCATCATCTCGTTTCTTCTCCTCTTCGGGTCCGACAGGCTTTGGAGCACACCCGTTCCAGTGCGGGTTTTCATTCTGCTCCTCGGCGCGCTTCCCGTTCTCATACTCGGCGCGCTTTGGCTCCGCTCCTGGGTCTTCAACAGACGCGGCGCGCGGGATTTGGCCAAAGAAATCCAGCTTCATCATCGGGAATTCGGAGACCGGCTCCTGGGAGCGATAGAACTAGCGAACGGCAGTCACGAAAACGAGGGTGTTTCGGAAGAGTTGATGAACGCCGCCATCGCGAAAACAGCGGCAAAGGCGAAGGGGTTGAATTTCGCGAAAGACGTGGACAAGCGAAGACCTGGCCGCATCATATTGCTGGCGGTTCTTCTTTTCGCCGCCGTCGTCGCTTTTTGGAGATTTTTTCCCGAAGCCTGCGAAAACACGTTGGAACGCCTGCTCAATCCTTTGGCGTCGATTTCCAGATACACGTTTACCGTTTTGAAACCGCTCCCGGAGAAAATAGTTGTTCCGAAAAACGAGCCTTTCGAACTGAAATGCGGTATTGATCCGATCAACTCAAAATACCGTCCCGAACGACTGGAGTTTTCCATCGAAAACGTCTGCGACGATTCCGCTCCGCTCGGTCCCGATTGCGATGCCACACTGAAAATTCCAGGAGTGCTGAATCCGTCCTCGCTCGAAATCCGCGCCGGAGACGCGTTGGCGTCGGTGTCCATCGATCCCAAGCCCAGGCCTGCGCTGAAAAAACTATCCGCGAAAATCGCGTATCCGGAATACACGACGCTCGGCGTCAAAACAATCCGACTTAATGGTTCGATTCTCGAATCGCTCATCGGAGCCCTATACTCTCTTGAAGGCGAGGTGATAAGGGAAATAGTCTCCGCGGAATTCACGGGGCCGGACGGTTCCACCACGTACATCCCGACGGATGGAACGAAATTCGCGACCCCGAAAACGCGAGCTGACTCGCAAGGGAAAATATCGATAACCTGGAAGGACGAGTTCGGCATGGTTCCGACGGCGCCATGCTCGATCGAGATTCGACCGGTCGCCGATCGGAAACCATTCGTCAAATGCCCGGGATTGGCGCCGTTTTCCGCGGTTCTCGCGGATGAGGTGCTGAAGATAACGGTGCGGGCCAAGGACGACTTCGGACTACGCAGCGTCGATGCGGAATACAAAGTGGAATCCGTGAACGGCGTCGAAACGTCAAACGCTCGGACCACAACCATTCCCCTAGTTGCGGGAGGCCCTGAAACCGCAAAATTGGCGGGAAGTTTTGCCTTTTCCCCGAAACTCCTGGGTTTGAAGGAAAAGACGCTCCTTTCCCTTTGGGGAATAGCGGGCGATTTCAAGCCGGGGCGTGGAACATCACGCTCGGCGCCGCATAAAATTTACATCTTAAGCCGAGAACAACATGCGAAACTAGTAGCCGACAGACTGAAACGCGTTATGGCCGATATGGAGGATATGCTGCGTCGCGAGGAGGAGTCGCTTGCCAAAAACAAAAAAATATCGAAACTCCCGAACGATAAGATGAAAAACCCGGAAACCGCTGAAAAAGTGAGAAGACAATACGAACGGGAGGCGATGGAGAAACGCGAGCTTGATAAATTGGCCGCGAAAACCGCGAATATGCTGAAAGAGGCTTTGCGCAATAAAAAATTCCCGGACGAGGCGTTGAGGAAATGGAGCGAGTTTCTCGACAAAATGCGGTCGATGTCGAAATCGGATATGCCGAAGATGCTCGGTCATTTGAATAAATCCGCCGAAAATTCCGCCAGACGCGCCAAGGAACTCGCCAAGGCGATCAAAGCTCAGCGGGCGATGCTGGAGAAGTTGAAGAAAATGTTGAAGAAAATGGACGATTCCCTTAACTCTCTCGAACTCGCGACTTTCGCGAACAGATTGAAGAAACAGGCGAAAATCGAGAAAAACATCTCCTCGACGTTGAAAAGACTCACCCCGAAGATAATCGGACTCGAAGTGAAATCGCTCCCGAGCGCAGTCCGCGGCGAATACAAACAAGTCATTGCGCGCCAAAAAGCGGCCGACGAGGATTCCCGCGAGATTCGCGGCGATCTATCGGCTTTTTTCTCGCGGACCCGATTGCGTCCCTACAAGGATGTAGTGGACGACATGGACAAATCGAAAATGGATGCTAAACTCGTGAAATTATCGACCGCGCTCAAAGCCAACCATACGGGAACCGGCGTTAAAACCTCGGCATCCCTGGCGAAGGATTTCAAACGGTGGGCGAAAATGCTCTCCAAATCGAAAAACTCGAAAGCGGGTGGCGGCGGCGGCCAGGGTGGCGGGGGCGGCGAAGTCGATATGGAGATGCTGTTGAACATTCTCCGGATGATTCAAGGCGAGCAGAATCTAAGAGAGAAAACCAAAGTGGTCGACCGATCCGGAAAAAAGAATCCCAAACGAGCCGAGCACAGCGAAATGCTGGCGAAAAGACAGCGGGAACTGCTGGAAATTCTCTCCGAGACGATGAAAAAAGCCGGAAAACGCCCGAAAGCGCGCGCGATGCTGTCCAAAGTCGGGAAAACAATGGCCGAGGTGGAAACTCTTCTGAAAAAAACCGAAACCGGAAAACAGACGGTGGCGGCGGAGACGGAGGTGGTCGAACGGCTCGCCGGAGCCTTTTCGCAGGCCTGCGAGGGAGGAGCCGGCAAACAACCCGGCGCCGCGACGATGATGGCGCTTATGGAAATGCTGATGAAACGGCAAATGGGAACCGGAATGAAACCGGGCGGCAGTATGGCGGGGGGAAACACCAACACCGCCAACAAACAATTCGGCGGAACGGATTTCACTGGTGGAAAAACCTCGAAAACGACCGGCGGAGCGGCCGGGAAAACGGTCGGAGAGATACCTGACGAGTTCAGAAGCGACATCGAGGCGTTTCTGAAACTGCGCCGCAAACAACGTTGATAAATAGTCGTCCAGCTAAAAGAAAATGTATTGGCCTCGAAAAGCCGCGGAAAGCTCAAAAATTAAGAAATTGAACCACGAACCACTCGAACCATGCGAAAGAAGCAATTTTTTTTCGTGTGGTTCGTAGTTAAAATCCTTTTTGCGGGTTCCGGAAGTAGGTCGCGCCTTTTAGGGCGACATTCGTAGTGGGAAGACGAGGTGGAACGCTCGTCTTACTTGGGCTATTTGAAGATTCTATCGACAACTGTATAGACGTTCCAAAATTTGTTTACTTGGACTTTTTGCGTAAATATTAAAAAGTTGTTAATTTTCCATGTATACTTTTGTAACGATCCAGTTTGTGATGCGGGTAATTGCAGCTTAAAAATGCAAACCAAATTCGGGTATATATGTAAACGCATCACATTGTAGTCTCCTTGAGGAACCATAATGAGTGCGTTTCTGAGAATTGATTCATAAATTAAGCACCGTTCTTGTTTTGTTAAGAATAGATACAATGTCTTGAAACTTAATTCTTTTCCATGAAAGACAATCTTTTTCTTGAATTCT
>JAADHT010000062.1 GCA_013151705.1 Kiritimatiellota bacterium
TGAAGTGAATTCAAAATATAATCCGGAGGAAATCAACAAAAATTCACGAATATGAGAAAAAAATGGGCGATTGGCAATTTCTTTACTTGGACATTGGATATTCCTTGTTGGATATTGGATATTCAAATAAAAACGAAAAGCATTCGCCTCACTTTCGCGCGGTTGCCCTGAGGGGGAGGGGCGTTCGAGCACATCCCCACACTGTGTTACCACGTCACTGCGTCACCGCGTCAAGAAAAAGTCGAAAATCCCACTGCTTTGCATTCCCCCCTTTCTCCCTTGCTCCGTTGTGGGGAAAATTTTGTTTTCTCCGAAAAGACGAAATTTTTCCACAGTGGGACGTAAAATGTCCTATTGGCTGTTGTATTATAGCCGCCGAGGAAGGCGAACGCCTCCTTTTCGAGAGGACCTTGTTATGGAGGTTCATTGGATCATTGTCATCCGCGGACTCCGCGGAAAAAAGGAGATTGAGATGAGTGACGAGAAAAAAGCCGCGGGAATGGTCAAGGCGTATTACAGAGGCGTTTTGAGGAACGTGTCGGATTTCAGGGAGTATCTTCAGGTCGCTGATTCGGCCATTCGCAGGATTGGCGAGAAGCAGTGGGGAATCGTCGTGTTGAAGCGGGCTTTGGCGCTGGCCGCCACGGATGAGGATTGCCACGAGGTTTTCGAGTTGATCGGGTCGCTCGAGGTGTACGGTCGCATTTGAGGCCATGCGGGATCGCGCTTGAATTAGCATCCATATGTGTTATGATATGTCACACTGTATGCTAGTACCGCATGCGGCCTAAGGCATCGCGTTGACAAGAAGTATTTCGGAAATTCAGGTTCTTCCGCGGGCGAAAGGCGATATGAATATCGTCGTCGTCCGCATGAGTGGCTGAAACCCGAAAGACTCTTGCCCGCGGTGGCGTTCCAACGGCGCAAATGCCGTTGCGCCAAGACAGCGGCCTTTGACGCCGAACCACCTTGGCGTCCATTGGATTCGCCATCAACGCGACGTTTTAAGTTGTACGCGGCACCAGGCTTGAAAAAAGAAGGTCTGGATTCTCTGGAATTCAAGGTTTTTATAATGTGGAGGAGGTTCCAATGAGACGCGTGACGCTGGTCAACTGCGGAATAATCGATGGAGCGTGGCGAATTATGGAGATAGTTTTAATATGAAGGTGGAAAACGACATTATATCGATCGGCGGCGTGAAGGCCGCGGAACTCGCGGAAACCTACGGAACGCCAACGTACGTTTACGATGAGTCGAGGATCAGAGAGAACTACCGTCGGGCGTTGTCGGCTTTTCAGGAGTACTACCCTGATTTCAGATTCTTCTACGCGGTCAAGGCGTGCAACAATCCGGCGATCGTCTCCATCCTCAAAAGCGAAGGCGCCGGAATCGACGCGGCGAGCGTGAACGAGATACTGTTGGCCGGAAAAGTCGGACTCGGAGGCGAGGAGGTGATGTTCAGCGGCAATTTCCTCTCCGACGACGACATCGAGCGCGGCTTGGAGAGCGGAGTCATATTCAACCTCGACGACCCGTCGATACTACCTAGGGTACTGAAACAGGGAAAGCCGGAGATCATCTCCTTCAGGGTCAATCCTGGCTACGGCAAAAGCAACGTCGGCGATTTCGTCACCAACGCCGGACCGGACGCCAAATTCGGAGTTCATCCGGATCGGGTGATGGCCGCCTACAAAGCCGCGAAAGACGCGGGAATCAAACGTTTCGGAGCGCATATGATGCCCGGGTCGTGCATTACCGATCCGGAATACTTCTCGTTCATCACGAAACTGCTTATGGACATAATTGGAGCGGCCGCGAAGGAGCTTTCAATCGATTTCGAATTCATCGATCTCGGCGGTGGCCTGGGAATTCCGTACAAGCATGACGAGAAGGGACTGGATATCAAAAAAGCCGCTAAACTCGTCGCCGACACGTTCACCGCGAAAATCGCGGAATACGCCTTGAAACCTCCGCGGCTGATGATGGAGCCGGCCAGATATTTCGTGGGCGACGCCGGATACATCGTCGGGAGAGTTCATTCGATAAAGGACTCCTACAAACGGATCATCGGCATGGACATCGGGATGAACACTTTGGCGAGACCGGCGATGTACGGTTCCTACCACCATATCTACGTTGACGGCAAGGAGAGCGCTTCGAGGGCGAGAGTCGGGCTTTGCGGACAACTCTGTGAGAACACCGATTTCTGGGTCAGGGAGCGGGAGTTGCCCGCGAATATCGCGGAAGGCGACATAGTCGTCGTCGAGAACGCCGGCGCCTATGGATACTCGATGAGCTATCAGTACAACGGTCGTCTGCGTCCGGCGGAAGTCCTGGTCAACGACGGAAGACACGCGCTTATCAGAAAACGCGAGGAGTTCGAGGATATGGTGAGGAGTACCACTATCCCCGATTGGCTGGCGGCGGAGTAGGACGGTACTTTCAGGCCGTCATTCTTTTCGCGCGCAACGCGAATTTCGCGTGCCGTTTTGTGTTTTTTCGAGGCCCATCGCACATTTTCCGGGAACTTAAATATATGGTTGGAGGAGGTAGACCACTCCTATAATTATCAACAGAGCCGTCACCACGCCGCGGAGGACGGCGACGTTCACCTTAGAGCTGATCCATAATCCGAGAAAAATACCTAGCAACGCCACAGGCGTGAAACAGAGTCCGGTCAACATAGTCGGGAGTACTTCGCCTCCGAATTTCCAAAGTAGCAATACCGCCTGAAACGGAATTATCGGCATGCTTATAGCGATACTCGCGGAATGCAACCGCTCCTTGCGCCAGTCGTGCGTGTAAACCCATAATATGATTGGCGGTCCACCTATGTTCGCAAGACCGTTGAGAACGCCGCTGCAAATTCCCGCGACGATCCCCCAGACCATGCCCACGGCCGGTTTCGGCTTCATTCTGACCGCTGTTTTTAGAAGCACCGTCAGAAGCACAAGCGCCCCGACCATTTGTTTGACGACAGTTTTGCTTTCGGTTGAAACCATGCCAAGCAGGAATATTCCAACAGGCAAAGCCAACAGACAAAAAACAATCGGAACGCGCAACGCGCTCCATTCAATGTCGGAACGCTTTTTCGCCATGAAAAAGATTCGCTGCGCCGTGGAGGTGACGAAAGACATTGCGACTGCCTGCGGCAGGTTCAGTCCGGCCTGCAGAAACAAAGGCATCGTTATCAGCGAATATGCGAATCCGACAGCGCTCTGCACCGTCGCTCCAAGCAAAACTATGAGTCCAATCTCAATCACAAACCGCTCCCGTTTGTATTCCTAACGGTGATTTTCTCCCTTGAACGCCGTGTCGGTCTTTCTCACGAATGAACACCTAGTATTGCGTATAACTTAAAACTTCATTTTGACGAGAAGCTCGACCGCGTCCAAGACCGGCGAACCTTCGGCAGAAGCTTCACGCCCAAATTGTAGAAAAGAATTTTAGCGGGCTTTGGATTGCTTTCGTCTATCGCTTCGTTCGCGGCAACCACATCGCGCCTGCCTGAAACGCATGGGCGGAACCGGCAAAATTGAAGGCGGCGCAGGGGTGCCGCATTCCAAAGCGTTTCGCGCGGAACCTGAAAGAATTACCGCGCATGCCCCATAGCCCCCACGCGCGCGGGAAGCCACCGGGATGGGCGGGCGAGGACGCTCCGCCCTACCCATAGACCCCACAGCGCGGGAAGCCGACAAGTGAAACAATACTTCGTTGAAGC
>JAADHT010000256.1 GCA_013151705.1 Kiritimatiellota bacterium
GCCGCGAAGCGCTGGAATACGCCGAACGGAACAAGGCTCTGAACAATTTGAGAAACGTGTCGTTCCTGCTCGGAAATATTCTGTCGCCCGTCGAAGAATCTTCGGAAAGCGTCGGAGAGCGGTTTGGAAAGTTCGATCTGATAGTCGCCAATCTGCCGTACGTTTCCCGTCCGTTGTACGAGAAGCTGCCGCGCGGGATTCGCGGATACGAGCCGGAAGACGCTCTGCTCGCCGGCGAGGACGGTTTGGATGTCATCCGCGGCGCGGCGAAGGCGGTTTCCGAGCGCCTGGTGAGTGGCGGAACTGTGATTTTCGAGCATTCCCCTGAACAATCCGCCGCGATGTCCGCGATTATCGCGGAAAACGGGTTCGCGGAAATAGCGACTATCAAAGATTTGACCGGCAGAGATCGTTTTACGACGGGGGGCAAGCAGGGCGGTCCTTCCAGGCCGTCATTCCACCCGCGAAGTTCGCGGTGAGCGAAATTCGAATGATTGGACGCCGCTATTTTAAAAAACAGGATTTGACAATGAAATACGATTGCGTGATAATAGGCGCCGGACTGTCCGGCATGGCGGCGGCGGTGCGACTCGCCCATTTCGGCAAGAAAGTGCTCGTCTGCGAGCGCCATTCGCGGATTGGCGGACTCAACTCCTACTATTCGAGGCGCGGCGAGCTAATCGAGTCCGGACTCCATGCGATGACCAATTTCGCGGCGAAAGGCGCTCCCAAATCGCTTCCTCTGTCGAAACTGCTGCGACAGCTCAGAATCCCGTACGGCGACCTTGCTCCAAGAGGGCAGAACGGCTCCAAAATCGACTTTCCCGACGCCGTTCTCGAATTCTCCAACGATTTCGCGGAGCTCGCGGACTCCGTCGCCAAGCGTTTTCCGCACTCGATCGACAAATTTCTGGCGTTCGACGAGTTCGTCGGCTCATACGACGGATTGAACGTCACAGCGGGATACGTCTCCGCCAGAAGCGTCTTGAAGGAGCGTTTGGACGACGAGCTTCTAATCGAAATGCTTTTCTGTCCGCTGATGTACTACGGCAGCGCCGTGGTGGACGATATGGATTTCGCGCAGTTCGCGATTATGTACAAAAGCATTTTCCGCGAGGGGTTCTGCAGGCCTGCCGGCGGAATCAAGGCGCTGCTCGACATTCTGGAGCGGCGATTCGTCGAGGGCGGCGGCGAGATTCTCGAGAAGGAGCCGCGAGACTCGCGGTTTCCAGAGCGCGGACTGGTTAAAAACTGCCGTGTCGCCACGGTCAACGTCGAGGGTGGCGTTGTCTCCTCGGCCACCTTGGAGAGCGGTGAGATCGTCGAGACTGAAAAGGTGCTCTCTTCCGCCGGACTTCCGGAGACTGAATCGCTAATCTCGGCTTCCGACGCGTCGAAAAGCGTCGCCGACACGGCGGAGCCCGGAGTTTTGGGATTCGTCGAAACCGTGGCCAAACTGGACGCTCCGATGAGCGCGAGAGGCTACGATACCACCATAACGTTTTTCAACAATTCCGCGGAATTCGCGTATCGCCCTCCCGAAGAGCCGGTTTCCGCCGAGAGCGGAGTGGTCTGTTGTCCGGACAATTTCAGATTCGAAGCCGGCGATTTCGTCCCCACTCCGCAGATACGCGTCACGATGCTCGCGAATCCCGACGCATGGAACACACTCCGCGAAAACCGCAGCGACTACGAATCCGCGAAAATCGCAGCGACGGAGACAGCGCTGAAGGTGGCGGCGCGAATATCGCGGACCGCGAATATCGCGGATTCCGTCGTATTCACCGACACCTTCACCCCTAACACCATAACCAGACACACGGAGAGAATCAACGGCGCCGTGTATGGTTCGCCGATGAAATCGAAGGACGGACGCACTAAAATCAAAAACCTTTTCATCTGCGGCACCGACCAGGGATTTCTCGGCATCACCGGCTCGATGCTCAGCGGAATCTCGATGGCCAACATGCACCTGCTCGCCTGATTTCCGGTAAATTGCGAACGTTCGCTTATTACGTGTTGGCAAAAAACAACTTTAATGCTAGGTTTCGAAATAGGAATTGCTTAACCCGCGGTCGAATGTAGATTGTGATATTGCGGCATTGGAACGGGGATTTAGGAGAAGAACCAATATGGGCGTCCCTAACGGCGGAATGGATTTCGGAAACACGCCATCGTTTCCGGTGGTGGAGCTTGAACTCCGCGACTGGCGGGACGGTATCATCGTCCGCGCGCCCAACTGGCTCGGCGACGCTATGATGGCGGTTCCGGCGCTGTTCCAATTGAGCAAGACCGTCCCGGACAACTGCGGTTTTTTCGTCGTTTCTCCTCTGGCGTTGGCGGAGCTGTTCGAATCGCTCGATTTCGTTGATGTCGTACATCCATTGAGTCGCCTGCACGCGGCATGGAGCCGTTGCGACAAGACGCGGATTTCGCGGTTGCGCGCCGGCGTAGGACTGCTTCTGAACAATTCTCTGCGGGACGCGTATCATTTCAAGATGGCGGGAGTACCGAAATTATTCGGAGCCGCGGCGAGAGGCCGCTCGATTTTTCTGACTAAAGCCTTCAATTTTCCGAAAATCAAAAAAGGAGCGTTGAACCAGGCCCATCACGCCGGGAGATACCTGGCGATGGCCCAAACTCTCGGCGCGCCCGAATGGGACGGTTCGCTACCGGAATTCAACATCTCCTACGAGCCGGAGACGATGTCCGACTCCACCCGTTCAGCTCTCGATTCCGACAATCTTCTCGTTTTGGCGCCGAGCGCCGCGTACGGCGAGGCGAAACGCTGGCCCACTTCATATTTCAGGACGGTGGCCGAAAAATGGATCGCCAAAGACGGAGAGGTCGCGGTGATAGGAGCGCCCGCCGAGAAACCGATAGCGAACGACCTAGTCCGCGGGCTACGCCCCGAAAAAACTTTCAATCTGGCCGCCGAGACGTCGTTGACGGAGCTGTCCCTTGTTTTGCGGCATGCCAAGTGGTGCGTGGCGAACGACAGCGGCGTGATGCATTTGTCGGCGGTTCTGGGCGGCGAGGGTGTCGCCATTTTCGGATCGACTGATCCGACGTCGACATCCCCGGTCTCGAAAAAATGGAAAATACTCCACGAACGACAGCCCTGCGCCCCCTGTTTCAAACGCGCCTGCCCTTTCGGACACTACGACTGTCTTAAGAAAATAACCCCGGACAAAGTCCTGGAAATCATTTTTTGATGAAAATCGCGCTAAGTGATGCCCAAATTGGTTCAAACTAATGCGTCAGTTGTGCCACCACCCGCTTTAGAGGCGCGGAGGAAAAATAAGAGCACACGGAGATCCGGCGAGTTTTCCCTCCTGTTCCTGGATGAAAAATTCGCAGGATGCTCTCTCGGAAGGGACTAGGATGGGGGATGTTCTCACAGAAAACCATTTACCGCGTTCATCCCGCCGCGGCGGGATGAATACGACGAATCTCAGTACTCTCTTTCCTGTGTTTCCGCGTCATGCCATAGGCGGATAAATACTCCGTGGTTCCTATTGCTTTTTCCACTCTCTCTGTTTCCAATTCGAGGTCAATTCGGCGGTTCGGCGGCGCAGGCGTTCGACGTTCTCGTAGCGTCCGAATTCCGGCGAGAGATTGCGGTTCTGACCGCATCCCAGCTCCAATCCCTCTCCCGGTTGATTGTGGTCGTCGGAACCGTTTGTGAAGAGCAGTGGAAGACGTTCCGGAT
>JAADHT010000031.1 GCA_013151705.1 Kiritimatiellota bacterium
GTAACAAATACGTATCCGCCGTCATCACTTGGCGTTTCCGCCTTCTTTTGGATTCCTTTCACAAACGCAAGACGGTCGACAAGCTCCGAGGGGGGAAAGTCGGGATTGATTATCGTGTTCCGATATTCCGACTTGTCCGTGACAAGCTCTTTCAGAGCGTCGTCGAGAAGGGGATCCACTGTTCTTAAAGTGTATTCGTTCGCTTCGTCAGATTCCTCCAAGACGCGGAAGAACTCTTCTTTCAGCATTTTTCTGAAGGATGTCTGATGCATATGGATCGTATCCACTCTGTCGATTCCAAGTTTCTTCGCCACCTCCGCGGCCGCCATATTGTCGAGGGTGCGCATACAGAATGATTTGTATTTGACATCACCAACGCGTTTGTAAGTCGCACGCAAGGCAGTTAAAACAACTTGACGTATCCATGCCTCCTCCATTTCCTGTTTTTCACCATCCGAATGAAAGTCATGTCTGTTCAAATCAAGCTCGATATGCTGGTGCTTCATTTTTCTCGCGTATTCGGTTTTGCACACTCTGTCCGTGAAGGTGTAAAGGTAGGATCTGAAAGGTTTTGTGGCTGGATCGTATTTTTTGATGCTTTTAATCATACGTATCATCACTAATTGATAGATATCCTCTGCCTCTTCGCTGGTGAATCCTCTTTTCATCGCCCAATATTTCACTATGCCGAAATAGAATTCATGAAATTCTGTCCAAGCCGCTTGGTCGTTTTCATTTTCCTGAATTCTTTTCAGCAGAGTTCCACGGGTTGAATATCTCTCATCCTTATTTGTTTCCGACATAATAATTCATCCTTTTTCTTTATGCTAATACATTGCGCTCCAAATTTCCGCGGAGACGCGGGATCAACTCAAGGAAAATCTCACACGGAGACACTAAGCCACTGAGAAGCGAACACGGTCAATAGCCTCTCCAACTGAAACTTCCAACCTGTCAGTAACACGCCGGATCTCCGTGGTTTCCATTTAACAATACCGCTTTACGACGACATTCTCACAGCAATTTCAGTTATTTTTTCAAATCGAATATTTTCACCACTCCGTTTTCCGCCCTCCATTCAAATGTTTTTATCTCCGTCCCGTTGGCATCCGTAAGAGTTATATCATATACCTCTCCGGTGTTTTTATAAATGGTTCCGCCGCTCTGCAGGCGGGAATCAATTGTCGAAAGGATTTTCCCCTCTTTTCGTATGGATAAAGTTGTATTTTCCGGAAGCTCGAAAAGCAGAGCGCCCTTACCTGACATCAATGGATTCGATTTCAACTCCGCTTCAATTCGTTTTGATTCCCGGCGCAATTTCCGCTCGAGAGGATTGGCGTTGACGGTAGGAACTGGTTTATGAGCGGCTTCAGGTGGTGGAACCGCTTTGGGTGAGACTATTTTTTTTTGTTCCGTGATATCTTTGTTTCCTTCGGAGACACGTTTATCTTTCGCCGTCGAAATGTTCGAAGTGTGTGAATTCTCCTTTGATGTTGATTTTTCGACACTGTGAGTGGGTTTCATCCTCTTTGGAGGTATGGAGACGTTTAATTGGCTGAATTTCGATATTCCCGCGTAGATTGCGACGGCCAAGACAACGATGAAAAGAGCGATCGTCGGTTTTTTTCCAGTTGAAGAACGCTTATCGATGTTGCGAACACTTGGCGCGGGGCCGCGTTTTCCGCTGCCGCCGAAGACGGTAGTATCCAAGTGGCACGCTCCATTTTCATCAGTAGAAGCTTCGGAGCAAGACGCGCGAACCACCGATTCCCCGGCGAGACTTCGCAAATCGTCCCGCAACTCCTCCACGCGGGGTCTTTTGTTCGCCGAGCTACTCATGGCTGGTGCGAGTATAGCCGCGATACGCTCCAAAAAAGAGCGTTCCTGTTCCGGACAGCGCATTTCCATCTCCTCCAAGAGAAAAATTCGCAGTTCGTCCACTTCTTTCAGTTCGACGTTTGAAAAGAATTTTTTTCGCCGGTAACTTCCCGTCAACACCTCGTAAACCATGATCCCCAAGGGATAAACGTCTGTCTTCAAAGTTATGGGCAAATCGGTTTTCTGTTCCGGAGCCATATATCCCGGGGTGCCGACGTCAACGCAAGTGTTATACGTGTTAGGGCGTTTCAGATCTTTCGCCAAGTCGAAATCAACCAGCCAAGGCCGTCCGGAATCGTTCACGATGATGTTCCCCGGTTTCAGGTCCCTATGCGCGAATCCCGCGACGGTCTGAAAGCGATGGACCAAATCGCACACCTCCACCATCAGCTCCAAGCGTTGAGAGAAAGACAAATCATTTTTCTCAGCATATTCGTCCAGTACTTCGCCGTCGACGTATTGCATATTGCAGAAAACGAAAGTCTCGGTCGCATGCACGCCATATATATGCGGAACACCCTCTATGGCGCTCTTCGCTTGGACGATTGGGCCATCCTTGAATTTCTCTTCGATCAACTTTGGATCGGAACTGTCTTTGCGCATCACCTTCAACGCCTCGGTTCTCACCAAACGCTGATTGTCAGCTCGGAAAACATGTCCGAAACCGCCGGAGGCGATATGCGTGACATTCCTGTAATCAAAGTCTTTATGCTCCAACAACTCCCGAATGAATTGTCCCCGTTCAATGTCATCCGGTTTGCCCTTTCCGTAAACTTGATTGGCGCGCATATCGGCGGCGATCGTCGCATGTTTCGACGTCGCCGCATTCGTCGAGCCATTCAACGGTTGCGCGCCATGTTTTTGATCCGCGTCGGACATAAGCGTGCTCCTTGGTTGAAACATATTAGCAAAGGTGCTACACCTTTGCTAATCCATTGCGTGACAAGAATAAAAAATGAGGAAAGACGCTAGTCGAAAAGCCTCCAGCCACATTGCTTCGCCAGTTGCTGAAAGACTTTTCTCCGCGCCTTTTTCTCCTAGGGAATTATCTCTCGCGATACAATATACCTCGCTTTGCTGTAATATTCAACCGGAATTCCGTGGGTGCCACGTGAAATCAACCCGCGTTCGTTTGAGCAGCCGTCATTGACTTGCCTCGCATAATAGTTGTTCGTCGTGCAACCAGAAACGCAAGCGACCCCGACCACCATCATCATCAGAAACATCTTATTCATCGTTCTCTCCTCTACTAACTGTTTAACAACTCCATCTTAGAATACTCTCTTGCAAAAGAATACTCACGGCGTTTAAGAAAAAACTTCATGGTATATTAGTTGACAGACAAAACAAACATCTGAGACGCGCCCCCTTCGCAGAACTGAGAATCTTAGTGATTTTTTTATAAAGCCCACTGGCGCTCCATTGATTTTCATTGAACGGATTTGGACTACAAAGTGGTCCTCTTTATTCAACGCTTCAAGGTTTTTCTTTATGAACGGATTCAGCTTCCCTGCCACAGAAGGCGGCAAATTCTCGATTCCGTTTTTTCGGGGAGTGGCGGGTGGAATTTGAAGACCATTAAAGGACCCTTTGTTTTTCGGAATTGTTTTGATTATGTAGTCAAGTACCGCCGGCTTCAGCCGGTGATATTTGACTCGCGAATCGCACAAATTATAATGTCAATGAGCACTCTGGATTTCAATTACTCGGTTGTTCTCTCACACCTTGGCGCTGTGAAAATGGCACCGGAATTCGTTAGCGGACGAGATTTTCCGCGGATGAGTTTTTTGACCCTACGACCTCGGAAACGTCCTTGGCGAACACCGTTT
>JAADHT010000088.1 GCA_013151705.1 Kiritimatiellota bacterium
TGCTGCTTTATTCACTGCTGCATCTTTTCGAATACGGATTGCCGATGGAGGAACTCGAAAAGTTCCGCCAATGGGGCAGCTTGACGCCGGGCCATCCGGAATATGGACACACCACCGGAGTTGAAATCACGACGGGACCATTGGGCAGCGGATTCGCTTCGGCGGTGGGAATGGCCATGTCCGCTAAATATCTAGCGGCGTCCACCGGAGCCAAGGCTTCGGGTATGCTTGACAGCAAATTCTACATAATCTCCGGTGATGGTTGTATGATGGAGGGTTCCACGAGTGAGGCGGCATCTCTCGCCGGCCACCAGAAACTCGATAATATCGTCTGTTTCTACGATGACAACTCCATCACCATCGAGGGTTCGACCGACCTCGCGTTTTCGGAGAATGTCGCCAAACGTTTTGAAGCCTACGCCTGGCGGGTGCTCCATTGCGACGACGCCAACGACCCGGAAAAAATCGATTCCGCGCTGACCGCGGCGAAAAAATCCGACGGCCGTCCAACTATTATAATAGGAAAGACCCAAATCGGCTTCGGAGCCCCGAATAAACAGGGAAAGGCGTCCGCCCACGGCGAGCCGCTGGGAGAGGATGAAATCGCCGCAATGAAGCGCAATCTCGGACTGGAAGACGTCAGTTTCTCAGTGCCCGAGGAAATCGCCGCCGGAATTTCCGCGAGAGTAGCGGAATTGAACTCCGCCGCCGAAAAATGGACCGCCGACTTCGACGCGTTTCTCGCGGAGAATCCCGCTGTTTCGGAAAAACTTTCCGCGATGCTTTCAAAGAAGGTTCCAGAGGACATTCTGGAGCGTCTCCTCGAAGCGGCGCCAATCGACAAGGCTGTCGCCAGCCGGGCATCCGGCGGAACTATCCTGCAAAAAGCGGCCGGACTCGTTCCGGCGCTCTACGGCGGCGCCGCGGATTTGTCGCCATCCACTAAAACGGACATAAAAGGCGCCGAGGGATTCAGTCCGTCCAACAGAGCCGGCCGAAACTTCCATTTCGGAGTCCGCGAATTGGCGATGGGGCTTTGTGGAAACGGAATGGCCTTGTACGGAGGTTGCATCCCCTACACCTCCACGTTTTTCGTCTTCTCGGACTATATGAAACCAGCCATCAGATTGGCGGCGATTCAAAAACTGCACGAGATATACGTCTTCACGCACGACTCGTTCTACGTCGGCGAGGATGGTCCGACCCACGAACCGATAGAGCAGATCGCCATGCTGCGCTCGATTCCGGGATTAACCGTGATCCGCCCGGGAGACGCCAACGAGGTCGCCCATGCTTGGGCCACCGCCTTGAAACTCGACGGCCCCGTCGTTCTCCTGCTGACCCGCCAGAACTTGGAGCCGCTACCTCCTGAGACGGCCGCGAAAATCGCGCTCGACAAAGGTGCCTACGTGGTGTCCGAGGATGAGGATTTCGATAGGATAATCATCGCCACGGGTTCGGAACTGAACACCGCCCTCGGCGCCGCCGAGATACTCCGCTCCCAAGGAGAGAAGATCAGGGTTGTGTCGATGCCTTCGATGGAGCTTTTCCTCGAACAGAGTCGGGGATACCGCGATTCCGTCCTTCCTCCCGATTGCGCGAACCGCGTCTCGATCGAGGCTGGCTCCACCTTCGGATGGGATCGTTTCACGGGATTGAAGGGGCTCGCCATCGGAATAGACCATTTCGGAGCCTCCGCCCCGTACGCGAAACTCGCGGAGGAGTTCGGGTTCACTCCGGAGAAGGTCGCCGCGAAAATCGCGGAGCATCGCTGCTGATCCTCGGGTCGAACAACGCCGTTCAGTATTGAAGCTTCGGAAAGCGGCCGCGCCGTCCCCCAGCCTCGTTTCCGGAGCGGTGGTACAATTTTCAATTCGTAACAAGGTCGCTGTATTCGGTGGTCGCGATAAGATATCCCTTCGAGTGACACGCCTATCGCCTTAGGCGGATGTTTCTCGAGGGGAAATTAATCCGTCCATAATGCGACGACGTGAATTTCGACTATGAAAACCTATTTGTCGCCAATATGCGTTCCTTCGCCGTTGCTCGTCTGCCGAAAAAATCGTTCCACATCGGAAATTGTCTCTAAATGCGCCATTTCGCTTTTCGTGACATTGATTGTTCATCTTGTAACCGTGTCATCGATGTTGATCGTTCACTTCAATATAATGAGCCAGTTGCAAAATCCCCTCCATTTTCACGTTCACGTGTTGAATAGCGGCGAAACGGGCGTAGATTGTCGCTTCGTTTCAAGGGCATGGACAATCCAGCTCCCGCGGTGGAACATTTTCAAGCGGGGGCGATCTAGGAATAGCAATGGGATTTAGTGATTATTTGTTGGCGGCTCCGTTCGTTATCTTTTTTTTCGGATTCTGCATATTCATACACGAGCTCGGGCATTTTCTTGCTGCCAAGTGGCGTGGATTGCACATTGTCGCTTTTTCGATTGGCTTCAAGAAAGTCTGGGGATTCAAGCACAAAGGGATCGACTACCGGATCGGTTGCATTCCTATCGGGGGATACGTTGATCTACCGCAGATAGACACCACGGGAGACCCGAAGGACGAGAACGGCAACCCGCTTCCGCCGGCTAAGCCGATCGATAAAATCATCACCGCGTTCGCCGGGCCGTTTTTCAATGTTCTCTTCGGCGTGTTTTTGAGCTTGTTCGTATGGTATTACGGTATTCCACAGGGAACCCCGCGCATGAGCAGCATCAAAGTCGCTTCGGTCGACGCGTACAGTCCCGAATACAAGGGCGGGCTCCGCGAGGGCGATGTCATAACCGCCGTCAACGGCAAGTCGTTCGACTGCACTTGGAATGAATTCGCCCGCAAATTTATTTTCGCCGTGAAAAAAGTCACGCTGGATGTCGATCGCGGCGGAAAACGAATCAAGATAATCTATCAACCAATCCCGAATTTGAAGCAGACTCCCCGAGAAAAAATTCCATATCCGTTCTTCCTTCCTGAAATTCCGGTCAAATGCATTGTGCGTCCCGATTCCCCGGTGGCGCGGGCAGGCATGCGCACTGGAGACGTCGTGGTTGCCGTGAACGGTCGAAGCGTGGAGGATTTCGCAGATTTCGAGACGTTTTTGGATGAAAACGACGGAACATCATTTGACTTGACAATTTCCCGTGGCGGAAAAAAAATCAAATTAACGGGAATAAAACCCAATAAAGTCAAAACAGGAGTCTATCAGGTTGGGATTGTGTTGCCTGAGAGTCTTGATGTTACAGTATCGTATGTCGAACCCCCAAAGAACGCCCGATCGAAATCCGAAAAGATCAAAGCGGGCGACATTGTGCTCAAAACAAACGGCGAGGTGCTTGAAACCCCATCTCAATTTGGAAGCGTTATTGAAAAGGCGAAAGGTTCTCCGATAGTTTTTTTACTTTACAGAGGCGGAAAAACATTTACGATTTCGAAAATATTTCCGACTCCTGGCGAAAAGCTTGACGGCTCCAGACGGATAGGACTCAAATACAAGCGGAGCAAAGTGATCTGGTGCAGTCGGGTATTGCCAGGTTTGCCGGGGAAAAAGGCCGGTTTGAAGCGATTCGACAGGATACTTTCGATCAACGGTGTTGAAAGGCCATCTCTCAAAGCGTTTCAAAAAGCGGTGGCCTCCTCGAAAGGAAAGCCGGTGTCGCTCGTTGTCGAA
>JAADHT010000230.1 GCA_013151705.1 Kiritimatiellota bacterium
GATAGAAACCTACACATTGACGAAAACCGATTATCTCGGACGCAAGACGACTACGAACGAAAGACGCGAGAAACCGGCTCACCACACGATATACCTTCTCTACGGATTGCCTAAGAGCAAACTCATCGAGGTGGCCGCTCACGAGTTTGGGCACGATTGGATGCAGGAGCATTTGCCAGGAATCAAGGATTTGACCGTGAAGGAGGGATGGGCGGAGTACGTGGCGTCCTTGGTGAACCAAATCTACGGGCGTTCGGGGATGAACGAGAGGATGAGAGTCAACAAGGACTCGGTTTACGGCGGTGGATACAGGAAACTGCGGAAGGTTTCGCGGCGCGGCGGTTTGAAGGTGGTCGTCAAATATCTTGAAAAGTTCAACTCGAAATCCAAAACCGCTCTTGGTGGTTCGAAGTGAAAATGGTCTTTCCGCGATTCCACCCGAAAAAAACACTTCTTTTCAGGGATTACTTCATTGTCATCCCATAGTGTCTCAAAAAAGCTTCTTCTCCCGCTCCATTTGAACTCAATATAGTTCATTTTTGAAATTTCTCGGTACCGATTTCCAATAGCGTAGCCACAATCCGTTCCATCGCCCGGGTGGCGTCATGTCTTTTCGCGGATTCGACGAGTATGAAGCGAGGAAGGAATGTGCCCTCTTATGTCGGCCAACGCCTTCTCATGATTGCTCAAGGCGTCGCAGACATCGTTCAGACTCAGCGCATGCGACAATTGAGAGTAGGACAAGGCCACCACATGGCTCTATGCGGAGAAACTCCGCGTCTCAATTCCATGCTCGTTCGCCAATTTCTCGACAAAATGCCCAGGAATGAGGTCGCAAACCTGCTTCAATACGACTACTTTTCTTTTGGACGATTTAATTGGCTACTCCTTATTTTTGCGTGCTTGTAAAAAATAAAAGAATGGCCGTGAGCCCTGGCTCGCTTTTTTTTATTTCGCATTGTTATTTTGGACGTATAGCGATAGCTCGGGACTCTTTTTAGTTTTGTTTTTCCTTTCCCCGCGGATTCAGTTAGGAATATTTTACAAAGCAGGTGAACATGAAGACTATTATTGTTGGAGGTGACCGCAACGATTTACGATCTATTGGATATCGATCCCGGATACGCGCATCAAGGCGTTTCCTTGAGAAACTCCTTGGCTGGTGATGATAGCGCCATACATGATGCGGTTTTCGCCGAGGTCGGCGGGCGAAAAGATGAGGCGGAGCGCGTTCTGAAGCTTTCGCATCCGTTTTTTAGAAAATAAAGATATAGTATGGGAGCGCGTCGAGTGGGTAGGACGGTCCTTCCAGGCCGTCATTCGATCCGCGCGGCGCGCGCGGGAAATGTCGCCCTGAAAGAAGCGATCTACCCCACTGAATGCCATATTCTTTTTCTCACGGTGCGAGTTTGCATCCCGTTTCATCGCATCGGCACGCACGCCGTGATGTGTCGCACGCGACGATACAAATATATTCGTCGGTACTACACCGAGCGTCATGAATTGTTTGATCTGGAGACTGACCCTGGCGAGACCCTGAACTTGAGTGGATGTCCCGAATACGAGAGGGTGGAGCGGAAATTGCGGTTTCCGAGCTGGATTACAGGGGCAGGGTTTTTATGAACTCCGTTATCTGCTGTTTCAAGCCGTCTCGCCGCAAAGCGAACAGAATCGTCGACTTAACGAATTCCAGTTTGTTGCCGATGTCGTGGCGGGCTCCGTTGAATTCGAAGCCGTACATCGCCCGCGCGTTCAACATCGCTGACATCGCGTCTGTAAGTTGGATCTCATTTCCTTTTCCTTTTTTTGTGTTCTCCAGGAACTCGAACAGGTCGGGAGTGAAAACATAGCGGCTTGCGATGACCAGATTCGAAGGGGCTTCCTCAATAGACGGTTTTTCAACGAATTTTCGCACTCGGTGCAATCCATTCCCGTTGTCATCGCCATCGATTACCCCGTAGCGACTCACCTTCTCCATTGGAACCCTTTCCAGCGCCACAACCGGCGAATCCTTTTCATCAAAAACCGAAACAAGTTGGGAAATGACCGGAGCTGCGTCGGATGTCGTCACCGTGTCGCCGAGTAGAACGGCGAAAGGTTCGTCTCCCACGAATGATTTGGCTTGGAGAATAGCGCCTCCGAGACCGTTGAGCTCTTGTTGGTGGATGTAGTGTATGTCCGCCAGTTTGTTGATTTTCTCAAGTTCCGACAGCAATTCGAGTTTGCCGGTTTCGCGCAGGCGCGTCTCCAATTCGAAATTCGGGTTGAAGTGGTTCTGGATTGCATCCTTGCCGACGCTCGTCACTATTAGAATGTCGGTTATTCCCGATTCCGCCGCCTCCTCGACCACGTATTGCAGCGTTGGTTTGTCGATCAAGGGAACCAGTTCCTTTGGAACGGCTTTCGTGAAGGGTAGAAAACGCGTCCCGAAACCCGCCGCCGGTATGACCGCCTTGCGTATCCTCATTGTTCCTCCTCATCGATGGAAACATCATAGCTCTCGTCGCGCCCGCCGGTGACGATCATCGGTTTGATAGTCTCGATCTTGTGCTTCCCGAGCGTTTTTACCAAGTCGTCAAACATCGCCTCGTCCTTGTAAGTGCCGATTACGCCTCCGCCCGAGCCGGTGAATTTCGCCGACGCTCCCACCGAACGCGCCAGCTCGACCATCAGTTTGTTTTTCTTGCTGACGGAGGCGCAGACCTCGTTGCGGAGGTCGAAATTCCGGTTTATCAATTCTTCCAACGCGTTTCTGTCGCCTTTTTCTATCGCGGCGGCCGCGTTCTCGGTCAGTTCGATCCATTCGTCTATCGCCGCCAAAACCTTGGGGTCGCCTTTTTCGTAGTTCTCGCGCAGGCGGGCGTGAAGGATTTCAGACCCTTCCGACAGATCCGTCCTGAAGGCTATGTATAGATTCATGTCGTCGGGGATCGTTATCGGTTTATAGTTGCCGTAACCGTTGGTTCTCATTATTTTCTCGTCGAAATTCATCAATACCGGTTCGTTGTAGGCTTGCGCCACCCGATCCTGAAGACCGGCGTCGATACCCAACTCGTCCCTTTCGACTGACAACACCAGATTCGCCAATATTGGATGCGATATGTCCACTTTGTAGAAAAGCTTCAGCGCTCTGACGCAGGCCGTGATTATAGCGGACGAACCGGCGAGACCCAATCTGTTCGGGATGGTGGTCTGATACCGGATAGTGAAGTTGCGGTCGTCCAGGTTCAAGCCGTTATCCGAGCAATAGTCGTGAAAACGCTTTATCGTCGCCTTTAAAAGCCTTATGCCGCCGTAATAGCCGTATTGGCTCACGTCGTCGACCAGATGCGAGACGCTGTCGAATCTCGAGTGGTCTCGCAGCGAGGGCAGCAGGTCGAGTTCAGGTGTCTCGTAAAGCTGTATGTTCGCTTGGAAATTGCGAAATACGAACGCTATTGTTTTTCCGAAATAACCGTCTGAGGGGTTGCCTATAAGCGCCGCCCGCGGAAAAGATCTAGTCTTGATTATCATTATAAGTTCCTCGTCGCTGGTTAGAACATGATCGACCCTGTTCGAATAGGGGCTAGTACTGCGTATAACTTAAAACTTCGCTTTGATTGCGAATCTCATGGATGCCAAGTTGTTTCGGAGTCAAAGGCTGCTACCG
>JAADHT010000202.1 GCA_013151705.1 Kiritimatiellota bacterium
CATCTAAATGAGAACATTGCATAGCGACATAATGGCGGCGTTTGAATCGCGGATATCGCGCGATTCCTCCTCATCCGACGGTGGTGTGGCGATTATCGAAAGCGGAAACAGCGTTACATACGCGGAACTCCTGCGGGAGTCGGCCGCCGCGGCGGCGGTGTTGAACGATGCCGGAATGTCCTTGGACGCTTATGCCAGAACCGCGCTTTTGGGAGGCGATTCCGCTGGTTACATCGCGACCGCGTTGGGCATAATGGCAGCCGGCGGAGTCATCGTTTCCTCCGGCGTTGAGACTCCGTCTTGCGAATTCAACGAACTGCTCGCGAAAACAGCGGCGGAATTCGCGGTGGTTGAAACGGCGTCGCTCGCTAAAACCGCGCCGGATTCAGCGAAGTTCGCGCGTATTGGAGAAATCCGGACATTGGGCGTTTGTTTCGCTGTTTTCAAAAGAATCGGACCGTCGATCGGTGAATTAGCCAAGGCGGTTGGAATAGACGAGTCGGAATTCAAAGTCTTGAACCCGGCCTTCATCCGCTTCTCCTCTGGAACGACCGGCGATTCCAAGGGCGTGGTGCTCTCTAGCGAAACTATCCTCGAACGCACTGAAGCCGCTAATTCCGCATTCAATCTTGACGAGACCGACACTATTCTCTGGACTTTGCCGATGGCGCACCATTTCGCGGCCACCATAATGCTTTTCCTGCGCAAAGGATGCGCTATCGACATAGCCGTGGGCGCGAATCCCGATTCAATGCTCGCGAAACTCGCGGATGGTTCCGCGACGTTCGCGTATTCCACTCCGTACCATTACGCGAAACTCGCGGCCATCGCGGAGAAGTCGAAAATCCCTGTTTCTATTTCCGACCGCGTGAAATTTCTTGTGACCACCGCCATGCCGTTGACGGAGGACGTTTCCGCGAGATTCGCGGAAGCATTCGGGCGCGATCTTAATCAGGCGTACGGGATCATCGAGTGTGGCCTGCCCTGCGTGAACACAGCTCCTTCGGGGGACGATTTATTGAGCATGGGATTGCCAACCGCTGGATTCGCTGTGGAAATATCGCGGGTTGACGAGGAAACTAGGGCTTCAGAGGAAAGGGGAGGGGATCACGATGTTGGAGAGGTGCTCGTCAAAGGTCCGGGGCTTTTCGACGCTTATTTTTCGCCGTGGCTGATGGCATGCGAGGTGTTGGATGAACGCGGGTTTTTCCGCACTGGCGATTTGGGCTTTCTTGATCCCGCCGGGAAACTTCATTTGACGGGTCGTTCGAACAGCGTGATAAATTTTCTCGGGTTGAAAATCTTTCCGGAGAAGGTGGAGTCGGTTTTGAATTCGCATCCCGACATCCGCGAATCCCGCGTCTCCGCGTCGTCGCACGACGATTTCGGTGAGATTCCAATAGCCGAGTTCGTACCCGAGAACGAATGCGTGGCTTCGAATCCGGTCGAGTTGACCAGGTTCTGTTCCGCGAGACTCGCGGTCCACGAGGTGCCTCAGGAATTCACTCCGGTCGAGTCGATTCCCAAAACTCCCAGTGGAAAAATCAAACGTTGAGAGGTAACTGTTCAGAAATGGAGGTTTTCAGGATGAGTGTCACAACAACCAGGATTGCCGCTGTATGCATGATAGTCGCCGCAACGCTCATGTCTGTCAATGGAAACGAGACGCATGAGACGGAAATATCTTTCAACGCGGCGAAAGCGCTCGGATGGGAATACTCCAAAAACGTCAATCAAGCCTTGAAGTTGATGATTGGACGTAGATACCCCGAAGCCGCCGCGTTGCTCGACAAAGCGATAGCGGGTTTTGAGCGAATCATCGCGGATGGGGACAAAAAGGCCGAATACCTTTCATTCAGAACGAAAGAGGAGTTCGAAGCGTATAAAAAGGGGAAACGTAAAAAAGTCGTATGGCTGAACGAAAGCTACGGCCGAGCGTACGGTCTCAAAGGGTTCTTGAGCGTGAATATGCGCGATTTAGAGAAGGCGAAAAAATATTTGAAGATGCAGGCGAAAGTGGCGCCTGTGTCTGCTGGCCCGTACAACGAGCTGGGGTTTATCGCCAACAAAGAGCGCGAGACGAAAAAGGCCTTGAGTTTCTACAAGAGGGCTTTGGCCGCCTCGAGAAGGTTCAAAAGTCAAAAGTCCAGTGAACCTATGGCGTTGAGAGGGATAGGGTTTTGTTTGATAGATTTGGGGGAACTAGAGAAAGCCAAAGAGTACTATATCAAGGCTATAAAACTGGACCCGAGCAGCGAAGTGGCGCTCAAAGAGCTGAAATACATCGAGAAGCTGCAAAAAAAAGCGCGGAAACAACAAAAAAAGCTGAGAAAATAAAGCATCCGCACCAAATACGCAAAGCATTAGCCCCAAGTAAATGAAGACCCCATAGGAAACTGCGAAATGCGAGGATTCGCATTGTCTTCATAGCTCAAACGTCCTCGATTGAGTATGAACGGCAGTCGTCCCGACTGCCGTTCCAAGCGAATCCCGCTCCCCCCCCCCACATGCGCTATCTTGGATATATTCAAAAGGAGCGAATGGATTTGGTGGGTTATCAATAGTCGTAACCGGATCGAATCCATTGATAAAAAACATGGTTGCCTCTGGTAGAGCCTGCATGGGCGAAGTGGAATGCAATGTTGAAGCTGACACTCAAGTAGATTTAAAAGTTGAATCTAGAATGAATGTCGTATTGTCCGCCAAACACAAAAAGTAATTGAAAAATGCGAAACAATAGAAAATATACTGCAATATTCCTAGCGATATTGATTGTAACATTGACTTTGTGCGCTGTCATCCATAAATTGCAAATAAAAACAAGTAAAGTCGTATCGCATCAATCTTTTGTGTCTTTGAATAGCATATCAAAAGACTTCTATAATCGCAGAGGGATAGATTTTGCTGTCTTATCCGACAATTCAATCAACAAACCTCGTGTCGTAAGCGCTGAACAAGTTTTCTACACTTCAAAAACGGATTACTGGTTTAAAAATTCCAGAACGTTAATTACAGATACTTACAGGCAATCATGCCCTCAAAAAAATCCGAATGGTATGAACATTTTGGAAAAATGGGGATCCAGCTTCAATTCCTGGGCTATGAACGATGATGCGTGGCGTTCAGCAAAAGATTTCTGGTGGGCAATTTCGAAAGAAAAGTGGAAAAGTCTTACCACCTCTCGCAACGACATGCAATTGTATTGCTTTGAATTTCCAATTATTTGGGATAAAAAGCCGGAATTATCTGGTGGATTTGTGACGATTTTGACAATGAATACAGGCAGAATCATCGTATTACCTGAAGAGATATTCGTAAAATATTTCTCCGCCGCCAAGGAATGGGTGCGGCCGGAAAGAGTGAGTTTGAAAGAGCTTGAGCGCCGAATCGAGAGCGGTGACGCCAACGAGCGCGCGTTCGCCATCATGATGGTCGGGCGGAAAGGGGACGAGAGCGGTATGCGGATGATAAAGCCATTCTTGACTTCCGGCGACAGGACATTGAAGGCCGCCGCTGAATACGCGCGAAGCCAATTGGAGAAAAAATGAGGATATTGTCAGCCGTCATTCTGGTTCTCGCGGAACCCGCGCCTCCGCTCACGGAAAAAGAGCGGAAACTCAT
>JAADHT010000100.1 GCA_013151705.1 Kiritimatiellota bacterium
GTATGATTTGCGATTTTGTTTGGTTCAACCCTCCGAAATAGCCAAGCCGGTGTTTCTGTTTTCCCTGTCGAGTCTCTTTGCCGGGAAAAGAGGCTTGAAAGGCGCTAGGTTGGCGGCGTTGATGATGTTGTTGACGTTTTTTTGGACTTTTCCCATCGCTTTGCAACCCGATTTCGGCACTTTGACTGTTTATATTATGGGTTTTATCGTCGTTTACATCGTTTCGGGCGGGAAATTGATTTTTCTGCTGCCGGGATTTCTTTTCGCTCTCGCCGGATCGGTCTGGGTATTCATTAGAAGCCCCTACGTCCTTGAGAGGGTTTTGGCTTTTCTTGATCCTTCCGCCGATCCGACAGGTTCGGGGTGGCATATCCTTCAATTTAAATACACATTGGCGAGAGGCGGTTTTTCCGGACGCGACTGGGGGGGCGCCGTGTGGTCTAACGCGTATCTGCCGCTGTCCTACAGCGACTCGACGTTCGCCTCGCTCACCGAGTCGGTCGGATTCGCCGGTGCCACTCCCGTTATCATCGGTTATTGCGTTTTGGCCTATTTATGTTATCGTTTGTCATTGCTGGCCAAAGGCGAGTCCCGACGCGTTTTCATCTTTTCAGTGGGGATGCTCGTCGCCGCCCAGGCTTTTCTGCATATGAGCGTGAACGTCGGACTGTTTCCGCCCACAGGTATAACTTTGCCTATGTTCAGTTACGGCGGCAGTTCTTTGATATCCACTATGTTCGGTTTTGGAATGGCCTTGAGCGCCGCTAAAACAGCCGGTAAAGTGAAAAAACAATAGCTAGGAGGTGCGTGCATGAATGAGATTAATATTGCCGAACTATCGATGAGACCGGTTTCCTTGTGGAGCGGACAGTGGCTTTTGCTGACCGCTGGTTCTCCGGACAAATTCAATATGATGACCGTTGGATGGGGGAGTATTGGGTGCATGTGGTCGAAACCTTTTGTTCAAGTCGTCGTGCGTCCCCAGAGGCATACACGGACATTTATGGACGGGTTCGACTCTTTCACTCTTTGCGCCTTTCCAGAGAAATACCGCGCCGATCTGAAAACGCTGGGCACCGTCTCCGGAAGGGATGGCGACAAACTTCGGCTCACCTCTCTCTCGTTGAGGCGCTCCGAACGAGTTCAAGCGCCATCATACAACGAGGCTTCTCTGGTTTTGGAATGTCGTAAAATGTACAGGCAGGTGATGAGCTCGGATTGTTTTCTGGACGCCTCCATTCAAGACAATTATCCTGACGCGGACTACCACATAGTATATTTCGGCGAGATTCTAGCGGTTTTTTCCGAGTAGAGCGGAATGCGCTGGAGTAGCGCGCGCTGGCCCGGCGCGCAGACGGTCATCCGCGTTGCTTGCGGGATGCGCATTGAAAAAATGAAAACTCTAGGCGCAAACAACATCCAACCGCCCTTGTAAATCATCTTGTTTTTTTTTTCAAGTCAAATTTTACTCACGCGATATCCAAGGAGTTGCGCGGACTTGACGGACAAAGAGAAGCTGTCAAGTAGCGGTGCGGGTATTGGAGCATTTTCCCCGTCCGTATTTGTCCGTTTTCGTCTGTTCTAGTTCGCTGGGGCGCACTCCGATCACAAACTCGCCTTTCCACTTGCGTTCACCGTGTTCCGCGAGAATCGCGGATACCGTCCCTCGGATAACTTCCTCGTGGAGTTTGGTCGCCTCGCGTATCACCGCTATGAGAGTATCCGCTCCTAGTATTTTCTCAATGTCTTTGAGAAGTTTTTCGATGCGGTAGGGGGATTCGAAAAGGAAGGCGGTTTTGCCTTCAGCTCCGATTTTCTCCAAAAGCCTTTGGCGGGCTCCGCTCTTCGGTGGCGGAAAGCCGTAGAAGGAGAATTTGTCGGCTGGAAGCCCGGAAGCGGCGACGGCGAAAGTCAATGCGGAAACTCCCGGAATTATTTCGGGTTCGAATCCGGCTTCGCGGGCTTCGCGGATCAGAAGGTATCCCGGATCGGAGACGACCGGCGTGCCGGCGTCGGAAAGCGCCACCACATTCCGGCCATTTCTCAAATATCCGATGATTCTACTCACCGCTCCGGACCGCTCGTTGTAGGCGTGGCAACTTATAAGTTTCTTTTTGAGTTCAAAATGAGCCAGCAGCCGCTGGGTGCGTCGAGTGTCTTCCGCCGCGATGACATCCGCCTCTTTTATGGCTTCGAGCGCGCGCAGGGTAATATCCCCCAAATTACCTATCGGGGTTGAGACGATCCGGAGAATCCCTGTTTTTTTCGTTGTGTCCATATTTTTTCGTGATTCGTGATTCATAATTTGTAATTCGTGAACAAAGCCATTCTCGCCTTACCAATTGCGAAGATGGGCGGGCGGGGACGCTCCGCCCTACTTGTCGCGATTAAACAACCTTTTCGCGAATTGAGGTAAAACGAACGCCGCTTTATGTATTTCGGAATTGTAGTATCGCAAATTCTTCTGTATTTCCGGCGGCAGCTTCCTTGTCGGCTCGCGGGGATCGCGGCTCATACCACAGACGCATGTTCCGATGTGCCCGCCGGGATAAGTCGGGACCAATATACATGCGTAAGCGGCGTGTTTGAAGAGTTTTCCACAAATATCCATCAATGATTTCACAACGTCGCCGTGAAGCATAAACGACTCGCCCTGAGTCGCGATCACACCATCCGCCTTGAGCGCGCTTTTCATTTTCTCGTAGAAAGGCGATTGAAAAAGAGCCTCGCCGGGTCCGATCGGATCCGAGGAGTCAACTATAATCACGTCGTAGAAACCTATGCGATCGGCGATGAATTCCGCACCATCGGCGATATGGACGCTCACTCTGGAATCGTCGAATCCCACTGCCATACTAGACATAAATCGCTTGGAAACCTCTATCACCTTGGCGTCGATCTCGCAAATATCGATCCGCTTCACGCAATCGTGTCTGCCAATCTCGCGGAGAACTCCACCGTCACCGCCGCCAACGACCAAGACGCGCTCGGGGTTGGGATGGGCGCACATGGGAATATGAGTGAGCATCTCCTGGTAGGCGTATTCATCGAGTTCGGTGGCTTGAATTATACCGTCGAGCACCAGCATATTGCCGCAGGTGCGGGTTTTATAGACGTCTATTCGCTGAAATTCGGATTTCCACGAAAAAAGGTGCTCCTCGATCTCGATTGAGAGCGCCACGCCATCCCACATCGGGGATATCTCGGAGAACCATCCATCGCTTAATTCGTTCATGCTAAAATAAACAACCTTTTTTGAACTGTTTGCGCTTGTCTGTGACGAAATCCCTCATTGATGTCCTTGATGCGCCGGCGTTTTTTTGACTTGGTGACGCAGTGACGCAATGACTTGGTTACTCTGTATGATGACGGGTGTGGGTACGTTTCGCCGACTACGTCCCGCCGTAGCTGAAGCGAAGGCGGAAACGGCCCTTGGAAACATCGCCAGCGCGAAACGCCCTCACTTTCCCCGCTACGCATGCCAGCAAAACAAACTGAAGACTAAATTCTCTTAAATCCCCGCAAGCATCCCCTGTAAACTCCATACGCAATAAAGAGAGGAAGGAAAATAAAAAACATACCTATCCCGGGATAAGCATCCATCTTATCTCC
>JAADHT010000007.1 GCA_013151705.1 Kiritimatiellota bacterium
ACAGCGGGAATAAAGCCAGGCGTGACAGTGCTGGCCGACAAGACAGGTTGGATCATAGCCTGCGGGGAAGACGCGTTGTCAATATCCACTTTAAAACCCGAAGGCAAAAACGATATGACCGCCGCCGAATTCCTGCGCGGACGCCCGGAATTGACGACCACTCATACCACTTAAAAGATTTTCACCACATACAGGCAATGTAGAAATATTTTAGCCACAAACGGGCTAAAAACACGAAGCCTTTCTCACTCGAAAATCAAAGTTTCAAGCGACCGATCGTCCTTCAAACGCTGCTCTACTCTGTTCCAAGCGCTTTTTTCGATAGGAACTCCAGCTTTTTTTCTTCCAAAATTGCAATTAAGGGACACGAGTTGGTTCTTTTGCAGGCCTTGGAGCAGTTTGAAGGGTATCGCCAGCTCAACATTCCAAGAATGCTCGCTAATGGATACAGCGCCGCGCACACCAGAACCAATTGTGGAATACAGGGTGTTCGCCGGATTTACGCTCACCTTTTCAAATCTTCTTTTCTTTTTTTTTAAAAACCGACGTAATCGTCGCTAAATATCGTTTGGCTGTTTTCTGTGCGACAATCCATTCTGAGTTTGTCGGAAGCGGAACCCGCGCCAATCGAGCGTATCTGAAAAGCGAAGGAATCCGCTTCTCCGGCAAACCTTTGGGGTGTCCGCGAAAGGAGACCGACGTCAACAAACTTGAGTTGAAGGAGAAGCGCGCCCAAGCCAGACGAGACGAGATGGACAGAATCCCCGTCGAAGGGGAATTCGGTCAAGGCAAGCGCAAGTACGGCCTTGATGCGACGGGAAACGGAAAAAGCGAACCTCCAATCGGGGGTGTTTCATTCAAAATAAGACCGCTATGGATGATATGCGAACAAGTGTTTTTTCGTAATTTTCATAAAATGTTCGAGCACATCGCAAAACGGGGCGTTTTCGGCGAAAACGCCCTGCTATTCCGCTTTTCCAAGGAAAAGACGCCGAATTGGGACGTCAGCTCATCGCCGCGACCATCAGATCCGTGATTTTCTTGGAGAAGCTTTTGGGATCCGGAATGGACGCACCCTCCAGCAGAAGAGCCTGGTCGTAAAGCATCGCCGCGTAGTCCGCGAGTTTCGGGTCGTCTTTCGACGCGTCGAACGTCTTCTGCATTCCCGCTACAAGCGGATGGTCGGGGTTCAATTCCAGAATTCTTTTGGTGGCGGGCATATCCTGGTTCATCGCGCGGAAAATGCGTTCCATGTTTATGGATGGATCGTATTCGTCTCCGACGAGACAGCAGGCGCTGTCGGTGAGCCGTTTGGAGAAACGCACGTCCTTGACCTTCTCCTCCAGGGTTTTCTTCAGGAAATCGACGAGTTTTTTGTGTTCTTTGTCGGCTTTTTTGAGTTTTTTCTCCGTCTCTTTGGTGGAGTCGGCGTCAAGTTCGACATCGCCTTTCGCCAGTGATTTGAGTTTCTTCCCGTCGTATTCAGTAAGGGACTGCACCACCCATTCGTCTATCGGATCGATCATGAAGATGACGTCAAATCCGTTTTTCTCCACGGACTCGAGAAGCGGGGACTCTTCCAAAACCTTGCGGTCCTCACCCGTCACGTAGTATATCTCCTTCTGTTTTTCCGGCATCGCCGAGACGTACTCTTTCAAAGAGACTAGTTTTTCAGCATCGCCGTTCATCGTTTCGAAGAGAAGCAGATCCTGAAGTTTCTCTTTGTTTTGGAAATCGGTGTGCACTCCCTCTTTCAGAGTGCGACCGAACTCCTTGTAGAATTTGAGATACTTCTCGGAGTCGTTCTCCATGATTTTCGCGAGTTCCGCGAGTATTTTGCGGACGAGGTTTTTGTTTATCTTCAAGATGGCGGGATTGTCCTGTAGTGTTTCCCGAGAGATGTTCAGGGGCAGATCGCTCGAATCCACCACCCCCTTCACGAAACGGAGATAATCAGGCAGCAATCCTTTGCAGTCGTCGGTGATGAAGACGCGTTTGATGTAGAGGTGCAGACTCTGTTTTCTCTGTTCCGGCATGAAAAGGTCGAACGGCGCCTTCTCGGGAAGATAGAGCAACGCTTTAAACTCCGACGTGCCTTCGGCCGCGTACTGAATCGTGTGCAGAGGCTCGCCGCCGAAATGCTCGAGCTGAGAGAAAAAGTTTTTGTGATCCTCCTCCGTAACCTCTTTAGCCGGACGCAGCCAGATCGCTTTTTGCGAATTCAACGTCTCGTCCGTCGTCTCCTCGGATTCGTCGTCTTTTTTCTTGGTGACGGACATTTTCACCGGATGCTCGATGTAATCGGAGTATTTTTTGACGATCTCCTTGAGTTTCCATTCCTCCAAATAGGATTTCTCGTCGCCTTTGAGATGCAATGTGATCTCGGTTCCTTGCTCTTCCCTGGCGGCCTCCTCCAAAGTATAACTGGATTTTCCCGTCGACGACCAACGGACCGCGGGCTCGTCACTGCCGGCGCGTTTCGTCACCAATTCCACTTTGTCGGACACCATGAAGGCGGAATAGAAACCTACTCCGAACTGCCCGATAAGCTCCGGTGAATCCTGCGCTTTGCTTTTTTCCAGCGCTTCGAGAAACGCCTGCGTGCCGGATTTCGCGATCGTGCCTATGTTCTGGACGACCTCGGCCTTGGTCATTCCGATCCCGTTGTCCGAAATGGTGAGAGTGCTGTCGTCTTTGTTCGTTTTCAGCCTGATTTCCCAATCCTTTGATATGTCCGAATTGGTCAACGCCTCGAAGCGGGCCTTGTCGATAGCGTCCGCGCTGTTAGCGATCAGCTCGCGCAGAAAAATATCCTTGTTCGAGTACAGAGAATGGACCATCAAGTCCAAAATCTGCTGCACTTCCGTTTTGAATTTTTTCGTTTCCGACATAACACATTCCTCCATTTTAAGTTATACGCAGTACTACACCCTGTGTGAAAAGGGGCTAAAACTCGAATATCAAAAGACACGTTTGGAACGCCATTGTTCCATCGAACCGCTAATATCGCGGAAAAAAGACGAAGTCAATCATCGGATGCGGAATTTACAACGCTTATTGAAACTTGCAAGCCGAATTCATGGAAGACCAACGACAAAAAGCCGGCGATCGCTTTGCGCTCGCTTCGTCGTAGCCATATTTCCCGTTGCCGTCAAGGGGGCGCAGCAACCTGAATTCTTCAAGATTTGACAACTATATTGAATTTGAGGCACGCCCGGTTTCCGCGGAAAACACCTCTGGTTTTTCGTCAACTCCAATAAAATTTCTCCGCCGCCAGTTTGGTATCCACTTACAAATGAACCGCCCCGTTCACCGCCGCGTTCCGATAAGATAGAGTTCGCCTAGTCGGATTCCGCGTCAGCGCTATCTGAGCCAGATGGAGCAATCCTGTTGGAACTTTCTTTCAATTTTTCTTGGATTATTTTTTCCATTAAACGCTTTATTTCATTCCTTGTGAATTTTAGCTTTTTTTTCTGTTCTCTATAACTTTTCGAAATCCATTTACATTTTCAAACCACATTGGCATCTTGTATGAAGTCCCATCTTTACATTTAATATAAGTTGGTTTATCTCTTTCTATATGAATTTTATCAATTTCTGAAATTTT
>JAADHT010000264.1 GCA_013151705.1 Kiritimatiellota bacterium
GTCTGGCGGAACCTGTTCCCCAGACTGTGACCGAGGGGGCTCCGGTTTCGACGGCGTCCACGAACCGCTTCGTCAGCGCCGACAGCACGTGGCAGGACTCCAGATTGAAGTCGTCGTTTTTCCCGTATAGATTGCATGGCATAAGCGAGATTGTGTTCATCCCGTGTTGTTTGGTATGGTAGTAGGCTAGCTTGTAACCCGCGATTTTCGCTATCGCGTAACCCTCGTTGGTTGGTTCCAGCGGACCGGTGAGTAGCGATTCCTCCTTGATTGGCTGAGGAGCCTCTCTCGGATAGATGCAGCTGCTGCCGAGAAAACAGAGTTTCTCGACTCCTTGGAGATACGAGCTTTGAATGACGTTGTTTTGGATCATCAGGTTTTCGTAAAGGAAATCGGCGGGATAGAGCGAGTTCGCGTTTATACCTCCGACTTTCGCCGCCGCTAGAATCACCACCTCGGGACGTTCCGCCGCGAAAAAATCGGCGACAGCGCGCGAATCGAGCAGATCCAGTTCCACTTTGGTTCGAAGTAGCATATTATCGAAACCTCGTTCTTCCAGTAGTGTCACTATGGCCGCGCCCACCATTCCGCTGTGTCCGGCGACGTATATCCTATGGTCTTTTCTCAATTTGAAACGCATAATCCAAACCTTCCCGCTTTCCCACGCAATCATCAATATCCGAAGACAGTACTTCGGTTTCAGCTAGATGCAATATTTCCGGCGAAAAATGTGAAAACAATATAGATATGCCGAAATCGCGGGAAAGTTTACTTGAATCAAGTGGAAAAGGATATACTTTCAACGGTCTTTTCGCATACGTGAGAAAATCTCGAAAAAAGGAAAAGTGGAAAATGAACGAGAAAATAATCAACAGGAATCTAAGTCCGCAGGCGATGTTCGCGGTGTTGGCCGACAAACACATTCCAACCAGAAGTTTCAGTGGCTCGGACTTTACTAAATGGAAGCGGGAAACCTGGCCGGAAGTGCTCGCTACGCTGGGCGATTGGCCTGAACGAGTTGATCCAAATCCGGTTATGTCAGCGGAATGGGAACATGACGGTTTGGTTAAGCAGCGTTGGTTCATTGATGTCGGCTATGGAATTTCAGCGGTTCTTCAAATCAACCGCGGAAAAGACATAGACGAAAAAAACGAACATCCCGCAATTCTCTGCTGCCACGGGCATGGGCAGTTCGGCAAAGAGCCTGTAATGGGGAACGACTCCACTCCCGAGTTGCGGGGTGCGATAGAGAGGATGAACTACAATTATGGACATGTGATGGCGAAAAAAGGATTCGTCACCTACGCCATCGACTGGATCGGTTTCGGGGAGCGCGCTGATAAAAACAAGCCGAACTGGAACTCCGCCGGAGCGGGCCGGGACATGTGCAACGTCTATTATCTGCATGCCACGATGCTCGGAATGACTCCTTTGTCGATAAACATATCCCACGGCATGGCCGCGTCCGATTTCGTCTCCTCTCTGCCTTTCGTGGACGCTGAGCGGCTTGGCGTGATGGGTTTGAGTGGTGGTGGAACGATGGCCTTGTGGTTGGCTTTGTGCGATGAGAGGTTCAAGGCGGCGGAAGTGATCTGCTACAGCGATTTGTGGGCGTATTTCGGTATCCGCGACGTGAACTATTGCGGAATGCAGGTCGCTCCGGGGCTCTACAAGCTTGTGGACCTGCCCGATCTGCAAGGGCTTCTCGCTCCGAAACCTTTGCTGATCGACATCGGAGCGGCTGATTCCTGCTTCAAAATAGATTCGGCGACGCAGTGCTTCAACAAACTGGAAGGCATTTACGCGGCCGCCGGCGCTTCCGACAAACTAGAATTGGACCTCTATTCGGGAGAGCATGGCTGGAGCGGCAGGCTGGCGGGAGATTTCTTCGACAAACATTTGGGAGGATGTCGTTCCTGATCTCAAGGGATTTTAGTTATCGCTTCCACCGACTCAAGGTCGGTGGCGAGCCGGAAACTCCAAGCTTAACGGTTACGAGAATTTTTCATTCCTGAGTTGAATATTAAATTTATCCGCCGTGGCGGATTGAATTTTCTGTTGCGGCTTTACCGCTTTGGGATGCTTCGTCTTATTGCGCCAAGATGGACTTTGCATGTTTCTCGAGGTAGTAGCTGTTGTCGCGCACGCCTATGGAAATGAACACCGCCAAAACAGTGTCTCCGTATCTTTTCCCTTTCATCGCTCGGCGGATATCCGAGAAATCGTATATCGGCGTCTCCCCCAAACGAACCAAAACATCCCCTCTTTTGATCCCGGTCAAACGCGGGGCCACTTTGTTAACAATCAATGCTCCGTGAAATGGGTAGTTGAGAGCTTTCGCCAATTTGGGAGTGAGTTTCTGAAGCCCGAGTCCAAGTTTATTGGAAGCCAACTCACCGCCGTCGAGGAATCTCAATTTCTCGACGGTCAACTCAATATTTCCTTTTTTGCGAATATCAAAAGTTATTTTGCTTCCGGCTTTCAATTTCCAAAGGAGTCGGCCGATCGCCAGAAGACTTTTTTGTTTCTTCCCATTCAAGCGCAATATGACGTCGTTCTTTTTTATTCCGGCCCGTTCGGCTGGAGAGCCGGCGATCACGTTCTTCACGAAAATCTCGGATTCACCGTTTTTTACGCATTCTCCAGGCACCAACCCCAAGGAAAGTTCTCCGAAGCGCTCTGGAATAAGCCAACTGGCCAGCACATCTTCTATCCGCTTCAATGGGACGGCGAATCCAATACCATCGGCCTTAGCGAAGATCGCGGTGTTGATTCCTATCAAGCGTCCATTGATGTTGATGAGAGGGCCGCCGCTGTTGCCGGGATTTATCGGTGCGTCAGTTTGAATGATATCGGAGAAGACGACTTTCCCTCCAACAGCTATTTTCCTTTTGGTGGCGCTTAAAATTCCTTTGGTGATGCTGTTGCCCAAACCATATGGATTTCCGACGGCGACAACAGTCTCTCCAAGCATCAGATCGCCAGGCCGCGCGCACTCGACAGGTTTGAAAAATCGACCGTTTTTTTTATTGGTGATTTTCAATAGAGCGATATCGTTGAGGGGATCGCCGGCGATTTCTTTGGCGAGATATTGTTGTCCGTCATAGGTGTTGACGAATATTCTTGTGGCTCTGTAGGCGACATGGGAATTTGTCAAAATCAAGCCCTCCTTGGCGATGATGACCCCGCTGCCCAACGAATATTCCTTCCTGCCGGCTTGTCGTTCGTAAAAATTGTCGAAAAGCTTCGCGAAGGTATCAGGCCCCCAAGGAGAATACGGCGCCGAAACTATGCGTTCCGTACCTATATTGACTACGGACGGCATTATTTTCGCCACAGCGTTGACGGTAGGCGTTTTTCTCAAAAATTTCCGAGATGAATCCGGGGATGAGAAAAGATTTGAGCAAACGATTGATAAGATGTAAATAGCCGGAAAATATCTCATAGCAACAAATACTCGTCATATCGATATTCTAATTTCTTATTTTAGCCACTTGGCATAGGCGGATAAATTTTTCGAACAGGTCTAAATGATGGCGGAGAACTCTCGTGTCAGCCAGAGCCCAACATATTTGCCAATACGGTTGTTCTCATATATTCG
>JAADHT010000227.1 GCA_013151705.1 Kiritimatiellota bacterium
CTGACCGACACCCTTCGACAAGCTCACGGCAGGCACTAGATGGACCTTGCTCGAAAAGGTATCACAGCCATGCTGAAGACGGCGTTCGACCGCGTCAGCCCTTCGGGTGGGTACTTCTTTCGGGTGATCCCGCGGTTTTCGCCGAGAACCCAATGCTTCGGCATTGAATTCTCGGCGAAAAAACGTGGCCTCACACTCGAAATAAGTGTCCACATGGCTGCGAGACCTTTTCGAACAGGGTCTAGATGGGGGATGTTATTGCTTGTTTCCTGCGTTTCGGAGTATCTTCAGGAGTTCCGCGAGTTTCGCGGACGGGGTTTTCGATTTGAGGGTTGGCGCGGCGCCGTCGATTTTGAGCGCGCTGCGTCCGATTGATATCTCCACCGCGTCCTCCCTGACCGCCACTCTCGCATAGCCCGCTTTCACGCACAATATTCCGAGTCTGACCACGTCCAGGTGGTTGAGGACGTATTTCGGGGGCGGACCGAACCTGTCCGTCATCTCCTCCAGGATATCGGCGAGCGTTGTTTCCTCGGCGGTGTTCGCCAATTTCTTGAAGAAGCCCAGGCGTACGCGTTCCGATGGAATGTACGATGATGGAAGCGTCGCCGGCAGGAGTCCTCTCGGCGCTTTGGGCGCGGTGGTGACGAAATCAAGCGCGACTGTCGCGGAAGGCGCGAAATCCGCGGGTTTTCCGCTCTCCTCGGCGACCGCCGAGCGCAGCAGACGGCAGTAAAGCTCGAAACCTATGGCGTTTATGTGCCCGCTCTGTTTCGCTCCCAGAAGATTTCCGGAGCCTCGTATCTCCAAATCCCGCAGCGCCAGCCTGAACCCCGAACCCAACTCGCTGTAGCGTCGTATCGCCGCCAGTCGTTTGCGGGCGGTGCCGGTCAAAATGTCCTTGGCCGGAAGGAAAAGGTACGCGTACGCCTGGCGGTGCCATCTTCCCACGCGGCCGCGCAGCTGGTAGAGCTCGGCCAGTCCGAAACGGTCGGCGCGGTCGATGATCAGTGTGTTGGCGTTCGGGATGTCCAAGCCGGATTCGATGATTGTAGTGCAGACCAGAACGTCTATCTCGCCAGTGATGAATAGGCTCATAACCTTTTCAAGCTCATGTTCGTCCATTTGGCCATGGGCGACCGCGAATTCCGCGTCCGGCAATAGAGCTTTCAACTCCTCGAGCCGGCGCTCGATCGTTTTCACGCGGTTGTGCAGATAGTAAACCTGGCCGCCGCGCTCCAGTTCGTCTTTGATCGCTCGTTCGGCGATCGTCAAATCCTCCCTGCAGATGAACGTTCTCACGGCCATTCTTTTGTTGGGGGGAGTGATGATGGCGCTCATGTCCCGGAGGCCCGTCATCGCCATGTAGAGGGTTCTGGGGATGGGGGTGGCGGTCAAGGTCAGAAGATCCACCGTCGCTTTGAACTGTTTCAATTTTTCTTTGTGGCGCACTCCGAAGCGCTGCTCCTCGTCTATTATCACCAGCCCCAAATTGGCGAATGAGACATCTTTCTGCGCCAGTCTGTGGGTGCCTATCACGATGTCTAGTTTTCCTTCCGCGAGTTTCGCGAGAGTCGCCTTCTGCTCCGAGGGTGTTTTGAAACGGCTCAACATCTCGATTGTCACGGGTTGAGCGGCGAACCTCTCCGTGAACGATAGATAGTGTTGTTGAGCGAGTATGGTCGTTGGGACCATTATCGCCACTTGGCATCCGTCCGTCACCGCTTTGAAAGCGGCTCGCATGGCTATCTCTGTTTTTCCGTATCCCACGTCGCCGCAGACCAGTCTGTCCATTGGACGTTTCGACTCCATGTCTTTGTTCACTGCTTCAGATGTTTTTATTTGATCGGGGGTCTCCTCGTATGGGAAGCTTCGCTCGAACATTCGTTCCCAAACCGGATCTCCGCGGAATTCGCGACCTTTCCGCTTCAATCTCATCGCCTGGATTCTCAGAAGGCCCTCCGCCATCTCTTTGATATCCTTTGCCGCCGCCAGTTTCGTTTTCAGCCATTTCCCGTCGCTTTTTTTGGCGAGCGGCGGCAGTCCCTTACCCGAACCGATGTATTTGGAGAGCATATGCGCTTGTGAAAGGGGAACGTAAGCGGTCACGTCGTCGGCGAATTCCAGTTTGAACATTTCGGAGACGATTCCATTGTCTTCAACAAATTCCACGCCTCTGTAGACGCAGATGCCGTATTCGAAGTGGACGGCGAAGTTCCCCGGCTCCAAATCCGCGAATTCCGCGGCGGCGGGAGCGAAGCTCGCCCGCGTCTCGCCGTCGGAGAGTTCGGAGTCGAATTTAGGTGGTTTGACGAACGAGGCGCCCGTCGGGGCGGCTGACAGCAGCTCTTTTTCCGTGAGCACCACTTTTTTCAGGGATGGAAAGGTCAGTCCGAAAGGGATGGATTCGGTGGTGGTATTCAGCGCGTCCGGTTTGATTTTGTTTTCGGCGCACCACTCTCCGACGAGCGTTTCCGAATGCTCGAATGGAGTCGAGACTACGATCTCATAGCCGGTGTCGAGCCATTGTCTTATCCTGTCGGCGGCCAGTCGCGCGCGCAGTTTCAGATGGAACTCGTCGTACTCCCTCGAATCGTCCCCTTCGGAATCCGCCAGCAGAAGCGCGGTTCTCGCCACGTCCGGAGCGCGCGCTTTGGGGTGAGCGTGTGATTCGGCGGGGGCCAGGAGTAGTGTTTTCTCCAAACCGTCGTCCGCCATGATTTTTCTCCAACGCTCCATGAACCCGTCGTTTTCAAATCTGTCGAGATGTTCGGCGCATTGTTCCGGCGAGATGATTATGACATTCGGTTTGGATTCCGCGAAGTAATCGATGAAAGAGCACTCATCGGATTCAACCATCGTGTTTTTTTGTATTATCTCGTATTCGTCGACGCGTTTGAAGGTTCTTTGCGTTTCGCTGTCGAAAAGGCGTATTGATTCCAGCTCGTCTCCGAAGAACTCGAACCTAGCGGGATGTTCGGAAGACGGTGAGAATATGTCAAGTATGCCGCCCCTGCGCGAGAATTCGCCCGGAACTCCGCACTCGAGCTCGTCGTCGTAGTCCATCGCCACTAGCTTGTCGATGATATCGGAAAGAGGTGTTTCGACACCTGTTTCGAGAGTGAATCGCGAGGCGGCCATATTGTCCGGAGGTGGAGTTGGGGATAGGAGTCCCGATACGGAGGTTACGAACACTGTTTCATCGGTCGGACTCAAAGCGTGATTGAGAATTCTAGCCCTGCTTGTCTCGTTCTCGGGTATGAAACGCTCTCCGGTAACGGTTTCAGGCAAAGTGTGGACGACGCGTTCAACGTCTATCAAATCCATCCAGAATGGAAGTGATTCGGCGCAAGCGTCGGCTTCCGACAGGAGAGGAAACACTATTATCGTCGGTTTCGCCGTTTTGGATATCTCACGAGTCAAAACAGGAGTTTCAACACCTGCTTCAATGTCCGCATGGACTCTTTCACGCCCCTTTTTCGAGGCGTTCCAATCGGCTAGAATTTTTTTTATTGAAAATTTTGCCATTTTACTCGATGTAAATCACTTGAATTTGTCTCAACTGGGAATATACTTCGCTTTT
>JAADHT010000108.1 GCA_013151705.1 Kiritimatiellota bacterium
GTGGAGGAGAGCCTTCCTGGGACTTGGCGTTGCGGTTGAGGATGATGGGTTTTGGGGAGTGAGCGGCGGCCAGCAAATCCGCCGCTTTCGGAGGGGCTAGAGAAACCACGCTTTTGGATGCGGAAGCAGATGAAGAAACCGCGCCAGCAAGTTTGACAGATTTTGATGGTTGCGCGGACGGGAGCGTCGGAGCGTCGGGGGACGGGTTCACCGCTTCAGCTCCCAATGCGCTGGACGGCTCTCCCGACAAAGAGGGCGAACTAGGCGCGCCAGCCACACCTTCGCCATTTACAGAAAGTTTAACAACCGGCTTGGAGAACAACTCCGTCATTGGTGCCGGAATATCAAGCTCCGCTGGTTTTCCATTCTTCGGGGGCTTGAAAAAACCGGTGGCGTCTGAATCGGCCGTGGTAACTTCGGGGGCTTTGGGAACCAGGGAGCCGGTATGGGTTTTGGACGGTCGAGCGAGCTTGATGACCTTCGTGCCTTGGGGCGGTTGCTGCCTGGCCGGTTGCTTCTCTTTTTTACTTGGAATGGAGAATTCGAGAACAGTCTCTCCGAGAGAGAGAACATCTCCGTCGTTCAAAACCACATCCACAGGAGTCTCGGCGGATGGCTTGTCCCCAATGACTCCCGGCTTGAGTCTGACGTCATTCACGAATGTTCCATTGCGGCTATTGAGATCCCGCACTCTGACGTTCGGCGGATCAAGGATGATGAGACAATGCCTGCGGGAAATCCTCATATCATTCTCTTTGGGTATTTGAAGAGCGCAATCGTTGGAACGTCCGATAAGACAAAGTCCCTTCTCGTCAAAAACGAACTCCTCGTCTTTCAAACTACCAGCCACAGCTCTTAATATAACTTCATCAGCCATCGCGCCTCACTCCAACAAGAGAATGGATATCATCCAACAACGAAAACCTCAACGCAAACTCCAATCCGGCGGAATTAAGCTCAATCAACGCAACTCATCAGCGACAAAGACCCCTCCGAACCGCAATAGGAGCTACTTCCAAAGACCCGTAGAATACACCCTTTTCCTGAAAACTCAAGTTTCAATCAACAAGGATTTCGGAAATCTCCTTTTTCGCGGGTTGCTCCAGGGGAGCGGCCGGATATCCCAAACTGATGAGCGACACAATCTTCAATCGTCTCGGCAAACGCAAAATCTCCCTGACGCGCTTCTCTTTGAACCAGCCTATCCAGCAAGTGGCCAACCCTTGAACGGTCGCCGCCAAAACGAAATGCTCGCCAGCTATGCCAAGATCGAGAAGCTGGTATTTGACGCCGGAAACAAGTGGAGCCAAGGTATGGGTTACTATATTCTCCTCGGAGCAAACCACGACGATGACTGGCGCCTCAGCCAACCAAGGCATAGGCAGTCCAGGCAAAAGTCCGTCCGCGCAAATCCGAGCCCGCAAATCCAGATCCTTGACGATTTTGAAACGCCAAGGCTGCTTGTTGCAGGCGGAAGGCGCCAGCCTAGCCGCCTCGAGACAATTATCCAGCTTCCAATCCTCAACTTCGCGGTCCAAATACGAGCGGCAACTCGCCCTGTGGCGAAGCAACTCCAGAAAACGCTCGACATCCCGGTTTGAAGAACTATTTCCCATCGCCTCCGCCGCCTGTGCCGCCTTCCTTGGCGCTGGACGATTTGGAATCCTTTTTCGGTTCCTTTTTGGGTTCGCCTTTCGTCTCCGACTTTCCTTCTTTTTTGGAATCGCCATCTGACTCTTTCGGGGCATCCTTCTTTTTGTAGTCGGTTTCATAAAAGCCGCTGCCCTTGAAAATTATGCCAGCTCCGGCGCCTATCTTCCGCTTCAAAGCGTCCTTGCCGCATTCCGGACACTTTTTGAAGTGAGCGGCGGTCATACTTTGAAAAGCTTCCAGATAATGACCACATGATTCACATTCATATTCGTATGTCGGCATGACACACCTCCTTATACACAATAACGACTGTAGCGGCAAAGCCGCGACGAAACAAATTTTCAATTAAAAAAAACAAATTTCTCCGCGGACTTCGCGCTTGAACTTGACCTTCTCCGTCTGGTCAGGAGTCCTGAAGTTGGGAATTAAAACAACGCGAAGCCAAGGAGACCTACAACCCGAGAACGTCTCGCATATCGTAGAATCCGGGAGCGGCGACCGCGAGAAATCGAGCGGCTTTCAGCGCGCCCATAGCGAAGGTGTCGCGGCTGGAGGCTTTGTGAACAAGTTCAACCCGCTCGCCCTGGGTGGCGAAAACAACAGTGTGGTCGCCAACGACATCGCCGCCGCGGACGGCGTGCATTCCGATCTCAGTCGGCTTTCTAGCTCCGACCATTCCCTCGCGGCAGTGAACGGCATCGTCCTTGTATGAGAGGTTCCTTCCTTTGGCGACGCATTCTCCGAGTCTGACGGCCGTCCCGCTTGGAGCGTCCCTTTTCTGGTTGTGGTGCATTTCCACTATTTCTATGTCGTATCCGTCCCCCAACAGCTCCGCCGTCTTTTCGGCGAGATAAAATAGGACATTGACACCGACGCTCATATTCGGTGCCAGAACGATGCGGCCGCCGGCATCCGCGAGTTTCGCGAGTTCCCCTTTCCGACCGTCGTCCAACGCCGTGGTTCCGATAACCACGGAAAGGCCGTTGGACACGGCGGTTTTCGCGTTGGCGATGATATCTCCGGTGCTGAAATCCATCACGCAGTCGGCACTCCCGACAAATGCGTCCATTTCCGCGGAAATAGCGATTCCGCTCTCGCCCGCGCCGGCGATCGTCCCGGCATCCAGTCCAAGCATCGGGGATTCCGCATGCTCGGTGGCTCCCGCCAACTCCATATCCCGAGCGGAGATAACGCAGTCAACCAACCTTTTCCCCATCCTGCCGGCCGCGCCGGCGACTATGACTCTTATCATTTTTCAATCTCCTCGATAGTTAGACCCTGCTCGAAAAGGTCTCGCAGCCATGTGGACACTTATTTCGAGTGTGAGGCCGCGGTTTTCGCCGAGAATTCAATGCCTAAGCATCGAAGCATCGGATTATCCGCTGACGACTATCCCTCTGGAATTCTCGTCCAAATGTCTGATTTCCACTGTAACGGTTCCGCGAGGAAGAATATCAGCGACGCGTTCCGCCCATTCGATCAGCGTTATGGCCGATTCGTCATCAAAAAAATCGTCCACGCCAAACGCCAGCGCCGAATCGGAATCCGGCACGCGGTACACATCCAAATGGTACAACCTTTTCAAATCTGGCAGTCGGTCGCAACGCGGAACATACTCCTGAACAATTGTGAATGTGGGGCTGCGGATCGGCTCGTCAATTCCCAAGGCTCTCGCGAATCCACTGGAGAAAACAGTCTTTCCAGCGCCCAAGTCGCCTTTTAGCGCGTAAACGTCGCCCGGACTACTTTCAGCCGCGATTCCCGCGGCGATCGACTGGGTCTCCTCCTCACTATGCGAAACAAATCTCATCACAAAACTCTCTCCGCGAAACAGCGGCTTTCAACTTTCACATCCAAGCCGACGACAATCGCGTTTTTTTGACCACCGCAACCATCCGCCTTCGCGGA